>NZ_JAAHHM010000051.1:0-5929 GCF_010692445.1 Moorena sp. SIO3E8
GATGCAGTCGCTCATGGGGGAAACCCCCGCGTGAAGGCGCTGCATCGCTTTCTGATCACCCACACCCTACACCCGGTCCCCCTACACCCCACACCTCACGTCTTTGTTAAAAACCTACCCCTGTGAGATCCCCCTGATCCCCCTCATATCAAGTCCGGTTTAATACTCATCATAAAAGTGTGGGGCTCCGGAGATGGGGAGATGGGGAGATGGGGAGATGGGGAGATGGGGAAATGGGGAGATGGGGAGATAGGCTAGCAATAGAACAAATCAATAGGGTATTGTTTTCGCCATCTCTACAAGAGAATTTAGATTAATTTTAGAAATAGGGTACCCATATTACAAGTGAACATGCTAGTATTAACTCCGTCTTTACGAGATGACTATAGACTAGTCAGCCTGGGAGGTCTACCACATGATCAAGTTTTAGTTTCAAGTTCAACTAGCAGTTTATAGGTAATTAATTGTTTACAAGTTGGGTTGACAAGTCTGGCCAAGCAGGAGTAACTGGGTTGTCTTGATGCTTGTCTTGATGCAAAGCGCGAGTGGGGGGAACCCCTCAGGTCGGCGCACCCGTCGCTATTCGAGGTCTCGGCATCAGCTCCTGGCACGACCCTGGAAACTATGGGCACAAGACCTTTGATTCTATAAGCCCATGGCTGTAATCAACCCAAACTGGGCAGTTGATTGGTTGCAGTTGATTTGCGATCGCTAAACAAACCAATAGCTAGTAATCCTTTGCGGAATTCAACATCCATGTCTTGATGCAGTCGGTATTTCCGCCGTCTTTTACTAGCTAATACTTTTCGGTAAATTCCAGCGTTGATTGACCGAATAGTTTTCCTACAAACGGATAATAAACGTTTCAAACTGGCTCGTAGGGTGCTGTGGAAACCGCCAATCGCTCTCAATCATGTTTGCGGCTCACAATCCCAAATTGCATACCCACCACTATTGGGTAAATTAGCAACTTATAGTAAAATAATTTCACCAATCGACTTGCCATCGACTTGTCATCGACTTGCCATTTAACTAGGCAGAGGTCGATCTATGCTGTTGCATTTTGCTCAAAACTATGGAAAACCTTAAGAGTACATTCAACAATACAATCAACGTAATCAAAGAAAGGATCTTTGATACCGACTTCAAACTTGCCAACATCCCTCTGTCCACGATAGTTATTGTGGTGCTCATCCTCCTCCTCACCCAGATATTGCGAGGCTTGTTCACTGCCATAATCATTAACAGAATCGAGCGTCTGACTAGCGGTACAGAAACCACCCTAGACGATGAGTTCATTAAGATTCTTAGGGCACCATTAGGCTGGCTAATTTGGCTGGCTGGACTATGGGTAGTACATCTAGTTGTGGCGACCCATCTTACTCCTGAACAGAATCAGAAAATCCCCGAGATTATGTTTGTGAGTGCTCTGTTCATTGCCACCTATATTCTTTACCGTGCTGCTCCACTACTGGGAGAGCTTCTAGCCGGATTGGCGGCCAACACTGAAACTGAACTCGACGATTTGTTCGTGCCCTACTTCCCAAGGCTTTTTCAGATCGCAGCAGTGCTGATTGCGACCATTAAAGCCAGTGAGATTTTGTTGGGGGCATCTGCTGGTGCACTGATCGGTCTACTCGGTGGTGCAGGTGTCGCCTTAGGTTTGTTATTCAAAGACATTATCTATGACTGGTGTTGTACGGTGATTATCTACGCTGATGGTCTCTATAAACCTGGTGACTGGGTAGGAGTGGACGGCGTAAATGGTTTTGTTCAGATCGTCAGTATTGGTCTCAGAAGTACAACACTTCGCCTTACTGAGTGGGGTTCTATCAAAAAAGTTCCCAATTCTAAAATGATTGCTGGCGTTGTGGAAAATTGGTCACAGAAGATTGGCGAGAGATTTGAGTGGGGTATAAATTTCAATCTTAAAATTGATGGAATTTCGGCGAAGCAAACTCCCCGAATTTGTCAGGCTATTAAAGAAAAAATTCCGACTATCGATGGCTTGCACAAGCAGAAATTTGCAGTTGTCTTTTCCAAAATTGAAGAGAATGCTCGTGTGATTATGATTAGGGTATTTGTGATTGATCCCGACCTATACTATGATGCCAATCAAGGCTTGAATATAGCCATCTTAGAAATCCTGGAAAAAGAGGAGATTGATCACCTGCATATTGAGCTGGAAAAGCAAGTTCAAGACTACAAACAGATGAAGGGAAATTTAGTTAGTGAGGTGGTATCTAAATCCTAGCAATGCTTTGAACAAGCGATGCAGCGCTCGCTCCCTTCGAAGCTGCATCGCTTTTAGGTGCGCGCCCGTTCGCGCCCCGCGTCGGCTTTGCCTCAAGGTGCGACCCAAGGGCGATTTACTCGCCCATTGGAAAGCCCACCAAAGCGCGAATTTAATTCTTAATGGTAAGAGCGCACCTTTGAAATTAGGCAAAAATTCTAATAAAATTCCTGCGCCCAGGCCGGACACTCCCCGCGCCCGGGCCCCTTCTTTTTTACAAATATCAGATGCACCCCAGATAGTAAACCTTTCAAACTAGCTCCTAGGGTGCTGCCCAAACGGGCAATTGGTGTCAATCATGTTTTTTCCATACCTAGCATGATTCCCTAAATTCGCAACTTATAGTAAAATCGTTTTGCCAATCGATTTGCCATCGACTTGCCATTTAGCTAGGCGGTCGATCTATGTTAGTGTATTTTGGTCGAAACGATGGAAAACCTTCAGGGTACATTCAACACTACAATCAACATAATCACAGAAAGGATCTTTGAATCCGACTTCCAGCTCGCCAACATTCCTGTTTCCACGATAGTTATTGTGGTGCTCATCCTCCTCCTTACCCAGATATTGCGAGGCTTGTTCACTTCAATAATCATTCACAGACTCGAGCTGATAACTAGCCGTACAGAAACTACCCTAGACGATGAGTTCATTAGCATTCTTAAGCAACCATTAGGCTGGCTAATTTGGATCGCTGGACTATGGCTAGTCTATCTAGTTGTGGCAAGCCATCTTAGTCCTGAACAGAATCAGAAAATCCCCGAGATTCTCTCTGTGAGCGCTCTGTTCATTGTCACGTATATTATTTACCGTGGTGCTCCACTATTGGGAGAGCTTCTAGCCGGATTGGCGGCAAAAACTGAAACTGAACTCGACGATTTGTTAGTCCCTTACTTCCCAAGGCTTTTTCAGATCGCAGCAATCCTGATTGCTGCCAGTAAAGCCAGTGAGATTTTGTTGGGGGCATCTGCTGGTGCACTGATCGGTCTACTGGGTGGCGCAGGTGTCGCCTTAGGTTTGTTATTAAAAGACATTATCTATGACTGGTTTTGTACAGTGGTTATCTATGCTGATGGTCTCTATAGACCCGGTGACTGGGTAAAATTGGACGGAATAAATGGTTTTGTTGAGATACTCCGTATTGGTCTGAGAAGTACAAAGGTTCGTCTTATTACTGTGGGTGGTACCAAAAAAATTCCCAATTCTAAAATGATTGGTGGAGTTGTGGTCAATTATTGGTCACAGAATCCTGGCGATACGTTGGAGTTGGGAGCCATAAATTTAACTCTGAAAATAGATGGAATTTCAGCGGAGCAAACTACCAGACTTTGTCAGGCTATTAAAGCCAAAATTCCGACTATCGATGGATTGCACAAGCAGAAAATGAAAGTTGTATTATCCAGCATTGAAGAGAATGCTCGTGTGATTCTAGTTAGGGTATTTGTGATTGATAGAAAACTCTATTTGGCCGCCATGAATGACTTGAACATAGCCATATTAGAAATCCTCCAGAAAGAGGAGATTGATCACCTGCATGTTGATCTCAGAAAGGAACTCCAAGACTACAAACAGCTGAAGGAAAATTTAGTTAGTGAGGTTAAGGAAAATTTAGTTACTGAGGTGGCATATAAATCCTAGCAATCCTTTGAACAAGGGATGCAGCGCGGCTGCATCCCTATTCGAGCTCTGGGCATCTGGTCTTGGCACGACCCTGGGAACTATCGGCACAAGGGATTTGCTTAATAATTGAATGATTTGAATAGTTTTGTGGAATGAGCATCTTGCTGTCTAACAAGCATCTTACTGTGGAACGGGCATCTTGCCCGTTACAATTCCCGGGCAGGCAGGATGCCCACCCCACTGATATTCCTTCGACGATTCAGCAATGCCAGCACTATTGGGTCAATTCGCAACTTAGTCAATTCCCAACTTATAGTAAAATCATTCCACCAATAGACTTGCCATCGACTTGCCATTTAACTAGGCACAGGTGGATCTATGCTGTTGTATTTTGCTCGAAACTATGGAAAACCTTCAGGGTACATTCAACAATACAATCAACCTAATCAAAGCAAGGATCTTTGATTCCGACTTCCAGCTCGCCAACATTCCTGTTTCCACGATAGTGATTGTGGTGCTCATCCTCATCCTTACCCAGATATTGCGAGGCTTGTTCACTTCAATAATCATTCACAGACTCGAGCGTCTGACTAGCCGTACCAAAACCACCCTAGACTATGAGTTAATTAGGATTCTTAAGCAACCATTAGGCTGGCTAATTTGGCTGGCTGGACTATGGGTAGTACATCTAGTTGTGGCCACCCATCTTACTCCTGAACAGAATCAGAAAATCCCCGAAATTCTGTTTGTGACTGCTCTGTTCATTGCCACCTATATTCTTTACCGTGCTGCTCCACTACTGGGAGAGCTGCTAGCCGGATTGGCAACCAACACTGAAACTGAACTCGACGATTTGTTCGTGCCCTACTTCCCAAGGCTTTTTCAGATCGCAGCAGTGCTGATTGCGACCATTAAAGCCAGTGAGATTTTGTTGGGGGCATCTGCTGGTGCACTGATCGGTCTACTCGGTGGTGCAGGTGTCGCCTTAGGTTTGTTATTCAAAGACATTATCTATGACTGGTGTTGTACGGTGATTATCTACGCTGATGGTCTCTATAAACCTGGTGACTGGGTAGGAGTGGACGGCGTAAATGGTTTTGTTCAGATCGTCAGTATTGGTCTCAGAAGTACAACACTTCGCCTTACTGAGTGGGGTTCTATCAAAAAAGTTCCCAATTCTAAAATGATTGCTGGCGTTGTGGAAAATTGGTCACAGAAGATTGGCGAGAGATTTGAGTGGGGTATAAATTTCAATCTTAAAATTGATGGAATTTCGGCGAAGCAAACTCCCCGAATTTGTCAGGCTATTAAAGAAAAAATTCCGACTATCGATGGCTTGCACAAGCAGAAATTTGCAGTTGTCTTTTCCAAAATTGAAGAGAATGCTCGTGTGATTATGATTAGGGTATTTGTGATTGATCCCGACCTATACTATGATGCCAATCAAGGCTTGAATATAGCCATCTTAGAAATCCTGGAAAAAGAGGAGATTGATCACCTGCATATTGAGCTGGAAAAGCAAGTTCAAGACTACAAACAGATGAAGGGAAATTTAGTTAGTGAGGTGGTATCTAAATCCTAGCAATGCTTTGAACAAGCGATGCAGCGCTCGCTCCCTTCGAAGCTGCATCGCTTTTAGGTGCGCGCCCGTTCGCGCCCCGCGTCGGCTTTGCCTCAAGGTGCGACCCAAGGGCGATTTACTCGCCCATTGGAAAGCCCACCAAAGCGCGAATTTAATTCTTAATGGTAAGAGCGCACCTTTGAAATTAGGCAAAAATTCTAATAAAATTCCTGCGCCCAGGCCGGACACTCCCCGCGCCCGGGCCCCTTCTTTTTTACAAATATCAGATGCACCCCAGATAGTAAACCTTTCAAACTAGCTCCTAGGGTGCTGCCCAAACGGGCAATTGGTGTCAATCATGTTTTTTCCATACCTAGCATGATTCCCTAAATTCGCAACTTATAGTAAAATCGTTTTGCCAATCGATTTGCCATCGACTTGCCATTTAGCTAGGC
>NZ_JAAHHM010000051.1:6029-46314 GCF_010692445.1 Moorena sp. SIO3E8
TGCTGCCCAAACGGGCAATTGGTGTCAATCATGTTTTTTCCATACCTAGCATGATTCCCTAAATTCGCAACTTATAGTAAAATCGTTTTGCCAATCGATTTGCCATCGACTTGCCATTTAGCTAGGCACAGGTCGATCTATGTTACTGTATTTTGGTTGAAACCATGGAAAACCTTAAGAGTACATTCAACAATAGAATCAACCTAATCAAAGAAAAGATCTTTGAGTCCGACTTCCAGCTCCCCAACATTCCTGTTACCACGATAGTTATTGTGGTGCTCATCCTCCTCTTCACCCATATATTGCGAGGCTTGTTCACTTCAATAATCATTCACAGACTCGAGCTGATAACTAGCGGTACAGAAACCACCCTAGACGATGAGTTAATTAGGATTCTTAGGGCACCATTAGGCTGGCTAATTTGGATCGCTGGACTATGGCTAGTACATCTAGTTGTGGCCACCCATCTTACTCCTGAACAGAATCAGAAAATCCCCGAGATTCTGTTTATGAGCATTCTGTTCATTGCCACTTATATTCTTTACCGTGCTGCTCCACTACTGGGGGAGCTTCTAGCCGGATTAGCGGCAAACACTGACACTGAACTAGACGATTTGTTAGTTCCCTACTTCCCAAAGCTTTTTCAGATCGCAGCAATCGTGATTGCCGCTATTAAAGCCAGTGAAATTTTGTTGGGGTCATCTGCCGGTGCACTGATCGGTCTACTCGGTGGCGCAGGTGTCGCCTTAGGTTTGTTATTAAAAGACATTGTTTATGATTGGTTTTGTACAGTGGTTATCTACGCTGATGGTCTCTATAAACCCGGTGACGTGATAGTATTGGACGGAGTAAGTGGTAGGGTAAAGATACTCAATATTGGTCTGAGAAGTACAAGGCTTCTTATTACTGAGTGGGGTTATACCAAAAAACTTCCCAATTCTAAAATGATTTCTGGAATTTTTGCAAATTGGTCAGATAAGACTGGCGAGACAGTTCAGTGGGGCATAAATTTAAATCTGAAAATTGATGGGATTTCGGCCAAGCAAACTAGGCGAATTTGTCAGGCTATTAAAGAAAAAATTCCGACTATCGATGCCGTGAACAAGCAGAAAATGGTAGTTGTATTTTCCCGCCTTGAACAGAATGCTCGTGTGATTAAAATTAGGGTATTTGTGATTGAGCCCAAGCTCTACTATGATGTCCAGAGCAACTTGAATCTAGCTGTATTAGAAATCCTGGAAAACGAGGAGATTAATCAACTCCATGTTTCTCTGAGAAAGGAACTTAACTGGTTGCCTGACACCAGTATGAATTAGGGTAAGCAATCAGCTATCAGCTATCAGCGAACAGCGATTAGCGCTACTTGAGGTGCTACTTGAGGTGCTTTTGAATAAAATAAGCTGACGGCACCTCAAGTAGCGTGAGCTAAAAGCTCACGGCTGACCACTGACGGCTGACCACTGACGGCTGAATGCTTACGGGAATTCGGAGCAGGGAAGAGCACAGCTTTATCCTCTAATTCCATTCACATAGGCAGCTGTCAAGGCTTGTTGAGGTGATTCAAAAATCTGCTCGACACAGCCGTATTCAATCAATCGTCCCACTGCTTCCTTGACCCAGAAGACGGCAGTATAGTCAGCAATTCGTCTAGCTTGAGCTAGGTTGTGGGTAACAATCACCAGGGTGTAGCGTCCCCGCAGCCTAGCTATCAAATCTTCGACCACACCGCTGGATATGGGATCGAGGGCACTACAGGGTTCATCTAACAGCAGTACTTCCGGTTGCAATACCAAGGCACGGGCAATGCACAGGCGCTGCTTTTGACCACCAGACAGAGCAAGAGCCGAAGTGTGTAGTCGGTCTTTTACTTCATCCCACAAACCAACATCCCGGAGTGCGGTTTCTATGAGCTGAGCAATGTTATCCCGGTTTTTAACACCATGTTCCCGCAACGGAAAGGCCAGATTCTTCCAGATTGAGAAGGGGAAGGGACTCGGCTTTTGGAAAATCATTCCAACACGACGGCGAAGTGCAATTAGCTCCATAGCACCACGCTTTGCGATCGCATCCATCCTAGGACTCAGCACATCTAGGGAACCAATGCGAATCCTACCGGTAACTTTAGCATTAGGAATCAAATCTGTCAAGCGATTTAGGCAACTTAAAAAACTAGTCTTTCCACAACCAGACGGTCCCACTAGTGCGGTAATCGAACCTTTATAAATTGGCAACGATACATCAGCAAAAGCCGGTTTTGTTCCATAATGTAAACATAGCCGCTCGGTCTGAATCAATGGGTCGCTTATAGACTGGCTTACCGGTAATCGCTCTCTTGTTTGTAAAGGGTTAACCATTGTTTTTGGAAATTGTTAATGTGAATTTTTAATTAGTAATTAGGTAAGCCGTCAGCAATCAGCAATCAGCTTATTTTATTCAAAAGCTGATTGCTGATTGCTGTTCGCGTAGCGTGCGCGTAGCGCTTAAGCTGAATGCTTACAAACAGACTCCACTCTCCGATGCAACCAATAGTCAGTGATCCATGCTGCTGTACTATTAATCAGCAACAACAACATCAGCAACACTAAAGCTGAGGCATAAGCATTAGCATTTCCCCCTGTTACATTCATCGACAAATCAAAAATATGAATCGACAGCGATCGCCCAGAATCCAGCAAAGACTCTGGCATCCGATCCACATAACCACTAGTAAAGATCAGTGCTGCGGTCTCAGCGATCGCTCGCCCTATCCCTAACACTAATCCCACCACTAGTCCCGGTGCTGCCGCTGGTAACAGCAAATTCCAGAGAGTGGTAGTGCGGGATAAACCAAGGGCAGTGGCAGAAAGCCGATAATCATCACTAACGGCGCGAAACCCTTCCTCTGTTGATCGAATTAGGATTGGCAACACCATACAGGCTAATGTCAACCCCCCAGACAAAATTGAAAAGCCTAGCCCTAGGGTTTTGCAGAAAAAAGCATTGCCAAATAGTCCAAAGACAATCGAGGGTACTCCTGCCAGCACATCTAAGCTACGACGAACCAGACGCCCGAAAATACTCTTAGTATCTGTGAACTCAGCTAGCAGTATTGCTGTCCCTACTCCAATCGGAACAGAAACGGTCATACATACACCTAAAATTAGGAGAGTGGAAACCAGAATTGGAGCAATCCCTCCTTCCCGTCCAGCATTCTTTGGTGCAGTAGTCAGGAATTCCCAGTTAATTTGCCCGACACCGTGCCAGACGATATCACTCAAAATCCAGAGGAATACAGCAGTTACAAACAGTGCGATCGCCCAAATCATCACTGTTGAAACTTGGAGGTTGTCGGTTGTCGGTTGTCGGTTGTCGGTTGCAGGTTGCAGGTTGTCGGTTGTCGGTTGTGGCTTCGTTTTCATATCATGTCAGGATAATTACCCTTAATAAAAATCTCCCTATCTCCCTATCTCCCTATCTCCCCATCTCCCCATCTCCCCACACCTCCCACCCTCCCCACCCTCTCCTTAATTATGGGTATTCAACCAGACTTGATATAAGTTCTTACTCATAAATTCCTCCCTTGCTGATCATTTCTGCAAGTGCTACCAGTACCAAAATTATTGCCATCAGCAGCAAGCCACTGACAAAAAGTGCTGAGCGGTGATTGCCCATAGCGTAAGCCATTTCCAAGGCGATATTGGCAGTAAGAGTTCGCATCGGCTCAAATAGGCTTTTGGGAGTTTGCACCACATTGCCACACACCATCAGCACGGCCATGGTTTCTCCAATCGCCCGTCCTGTTCCTAAAATCAAGCCAGTAAACAGCCCCGACTTAGCAGCCGGAAACACAACACCTCTGACTGTTGCCCAGCGGGATAGTCCCAGGGCTGCTGCTCCCTGTAGGTATTCTGGGGGGACTTTCGCAAAGCTAGCGTCTGCGGTCAGAGCAATAGTTGGCAAAATCATCAGGGTCAGAATCGCAATTCCAGCTAGGAGACTGGCTCCCGGTGGCTGAAAGCGTCCAATTAGGGGAACTAGCTCCACCAAACCCCAGAAGCCGTAAACAACTGAGGGCATCCCTGCCAACAATTCAATTAGCCGTCGATAGAGTCCAGCAATGGATGAAGGCGCGTAATACTGACAAAAGACTGCAGATAGAATTCCCAGGGGTGTGGCTACTAGCATCGCGCCAGCCGTGACGAATAGGGTACCCCAAAGCATCGGGGTGACGTTGTACAGAGTCTCGGCAGGATGCCAGGATGGATCGGTAAAAAAGGGGAGTAATCCTACTTCTCCCAATACTGGCAGGGCTTCCGTAATTAGGAACACAACAATCAGCACCACGATAGCACCAGCCACCACAGCACAGCCTTGTAGGGTCAAGATTAGGATAGTATCACTCCGAGAGGGGGACAAAGTTTTGCTCTTTAACAATGTCTTGTACCTTTTGCGATCGCGAAAATTCAATAAATGCTTTATCTAACCCAACCGGAATAGTTTTGGTTACTAACGTCAGGGAACGAGATAGGGGGAATGTGCCGTTTTGAACATTTTCTGTGGTTGCCGCTATTCCAGCAACGGGCAGTAACTTAATCGGAACATCCTGTTTGCTGCTATATTCTGCTGTGCCAATGGAGACATAACCAATCCCATTAGGATTACCCGCCACGGTCTTAATCCCCTGCTCATTATCCCCAATCACCACATCTGCCTTAATCTCGCTATTTTTCAGCTGGAAGTATTTCAGAAATAACTCCAAGGTAGAGCGCCCCTCGGCTTTGTTCACTACTGTAATTGGTGCCTTCTTGCCTCCCACATCTTGCCAGTTATCAATTTTGCCCTGATAGATATCCACAATCTGTTCATTACTCAGGGATTGCACCGGATTAGTTTTATGGACGATAATGCCAATCCCATCACGAGCGATCGCAAACCCTTGCAGATCTTTCTCGCTCTGCTTGAGGTCACGAGACACCATCCCAATATCAGCGACTCCTTGGCGAGCATCTGCAATACCGCGAGACGAGCCTCCTGTCTGCACATCCACCCGTACACCAGGATTTTCTGATTCAAAACGCTTGCCAATTTCCGACGCCAGGGGGGCTACTGTACTAGAACCGGTTAAAACCAACTTACCCTGCAACTGATCTGTTGATTGGGTAGCTACTTCCGGAGATTGGGCACAGGATTGTAGCCAAAAGCAAGCTACTAAACCCATAGACATTGATGCCAGTGTTGTTAAATTTTTCATCAATCATCAGTCAGTCATCTGATCTAGAAACTAGTGATAGTGCTCAGTTATAATTGCTCAGTTATAATTGCTGGATTGCTCAATAATTTCAAATCCGCCAGACTTGATATAACTGACAACTAAAAACTAGGCGTTGCTGATTTTGGGTATGATTTCGCCCCCCTAGCCCCCCAATTCTGGGGGGAACAAAACTATCAAAGTCCCCCAAATTTGGGGGATTTAGGGGGCTTTAACAAAACCAGGTGATCGCGCATTCATTCCTTAATTCAGCAACGCCAAAAACTGAGCACTTACTCAGCACTTTGTTAATCAAAACATAGGCAACAACATCCCAAATCAATTGCTCTATTACCATTTCCTTGCCGAATGGTTAGCGAACACTGATAAAGCACCGCCTTACCATCTCGCGTCGCCCTAACAAATCCCTCATCCCGCAAAACTCTGAGATGATGGGATAGCAGGCTTTGCTCTATTCCCAACACAGCCTTGAGCTCTCCAACATGTTTTGGTCCTTCCATCAGGATTTCCATAACAGTTAGACGAGTGTTGTCCGCTAAAACTTTCAGCTTACGGACACAGAAGGCTTGAGATGATGGACGTTTTGAGTTCATAATTCAGCACTTGTCAGCAGTTGAATTATCATTAATATGAAAATCCATTCATATTATAATCAAAAAAAACTCTGATTGGATCAAATTAAAGCACCACCACAACTGGAACCAGACCCGGCTGTACAGCCATAGCAATAGGAAGCGGTACGAATTTCCTCAATTATGTCTAAACTTCCTGCTTCCAGAAGTTTACTAACTGTCAACCTTTCTCCAGTGCCAGACGTTGCTGCTACATTTTCCATCTGATTAAAATCGCAATCGTAGACATTACCCAGATAGTCAATAGACAATTCATTGCGACACATCAAATGCTCCACCGTACTGCCATTGAAACTATTTTCTAGAAACACCATATAGGGAGCATATAGCTTGGTGCGTTGTAAATGAAACTTTGTTCTACCAACGGGGATATTGGTAATTGTAAATAGCTGGTTAAAGTCAAGATTAAACTGTTCTTTTAGGAACACTTTATAATCCTTCTCCAACTTAACCTGATTAGGAGTGAGAGAAAACTTTTCATTCAGTGGCAAGGAGGGATTGTAGACCAAATCAAGAATTAATTTGGGGTTTCTCCCATAGCCCAATCGATTCAGCCATTGAATCGCCCGAATCGAATCATCGTAAACCCCTTTGCCGCGCATTTTATCTACATTATCTTCCAAATAACAAGGCAAAGAAGCCACTACTCGTAATTGGTGCTTAGCGAAATAGTCAGGTATATCCTCATATCCCGGTTCAAAATAAATGGTCAAATTTGACCGAACAATCACCTCCTTTCCGGTTTTGTATGCTGCTTCAACTAATGGCTTAAAGCCATAATTCATCTCTGGCGCACCACCAGTCAAGTCAACCGTCTTAATTTGAGGAAACTGATGAATCAGCGTAATAAGCTGGTCACAAATTTCTGGAGAAAGTTCTTCAGTTCGTTTAGGACCAGCTTCCACATGGCAGTGAGTACAAGCTAGATTACAACGCTTCCCCAGATTAATTTGTAAAACCGTGATTGGGTGTTTACTTAAGGGAGCTTGCAGTTTATTACGGAACGGTGTAACAGCTGAAACGTCTGTTTTAATCATAAGTTTTATTGACTTGTAATTGCTAGAAGTATTAATTTTGAAGGATGACTTCTGAGAGGTTGTCTGAGAAGTCTCATTTGCTACATCCAAGCCCCCGTTGGTCCCCCAATTTTGGGGGACTTTTAGAAGCAAATTGACTCTTGTTCCCCCCAAAGTTGGGGGGCTAGGGGGGCAAAATTCAGTATCAAAAAACTTTTCAGATATCCTCTGAAGTATTACTTCTAAAGTAGGATTTGTCATTTACTAATCTTTAATTAGACCATGGATTGGTTGATCAACAAATCCATGGTTTTTATTTTTAAGCCTACTCTACTAAAGAAACCAAAGATGAACAGCATTCATACTTCATACTTCATACTTCATACTTCATACTTCATACTTCATACTTAATCCTTCACCTTTAACAACAACCACCACCAACATAGTGCCAAGTTGAATCGGTGATTAAGATTTCTTCTGGATTCACCTTTCCTAATTTCGCGGCTGTTTTATCACAAACAGCAGCTGGCACACCACGGGAGAGGATGTGTCCCGCATTGTCATCAAAAAATTCTTCCGCGCCCATGTAAATTGCTGTCTTGCCAGTAAAAATGCATGGTCCATCTTCTGGGATCACAACTTTGAAAGAAACAGAATCCAGACTTTCCAGCAGCAGGGGTTCTTCTAGGTTGTAGTTTTGGCAATCCAGAAGCCGATAGGGACGCTTTGCTCGAATTTCTACTTGACCAAAACCTGACCTGACCAGGTGCTGAACATAGGATTGATAAGTGAGCGCACCAGACAGACACATAGCTCGTAGCCGCTCATCTTCCTGTAGATGGGGTGGAATCGGACGAGTTGCAATGGGGTCACTCATTAACAGTCGTCCACCTGGTTTTAACACTCGATAGGCTTCTTTGAGTGCCTTCATCAGGTCAGCCGGTTCAAAAATGTTGAATAGGCAATTCTGAGCAACCACATCTACAGAATCATCTGGCATCGGTAGGGCAAAGGCATCCCCTTCCCGAATTTCCACAAAACTCTGGTCAAACCAGGCATTGTCTTGAGCAGCAATTTTCAGGTTACGGGTAGCCGCCTCCCGCATGGCCTCCACTGGCTCAACAGCAATCACACCCCCTGGACGTTGGGAAAAATAAGCAAACTGTAACGCCTCCAAGCCACCACCAACACCGACATAGAGGACAGTTGGCTGATTGCTGAGTTCCGTGGGATGTACCGTAGTACCGCAGCCATAATTCATCTCCGCCATCAGTGGAGGAATTTTCAGTCCTGGTAGTTGTAAGGGGCTACTTTGGACACAACACAAACCAACTTGGGGTGTTTGGGCGACTTCAGAATAAAATTCAGCAGTTGTTTCGAGATAGGTCATCAGAATCCTTTACTTGGCAAAGATGGTAATGCTATTGATAGTAGGGTGGAAATTGAAAACTAATTCTGAACCAGTATAGTTCCTCAGTTGAGCTTTAATGCTACAAAATTCATGTATCGTATGATACCAAATCCCGGTTCAAAACCCCGTTGATTATTTTGATCATCATAGTCAGCGAAGCGCGGACTGTGTCATCTTCGAGAAGGCTTCGCCTATGTCTAGCCGCTATTTATTATTGGTTTAGGCTACAGGGAAGCTACAATATGGGATTTGGAATTAACGGCGGTTGCAGGCTTTTGTTCGAATTTGTCTTCAGGCAAGCAACGGTAGAATACCTTGCCTCACCCTTAGATGCTATTAAACTGATGCCAGATGAATTTTTCGAGTAGTACACCATGAATTTTTACTGAGATTACCACGCGATCGCTCATGCTTAGGGCATGGGATGCTGGGGTATTCAATGGGGGGTAGGGGGTAGGGTGTGGGGTGTGGGGACAAGTTATAGTAGTAGATTGGACTTTGGTAACTCTGGTGAGTGTGGATTATTCTACGAGTGATTAACCAGACTTCATCTAAGACAGAAACTATAGTGTCCACTCAACACTGCCAATCACCTCTGAGCATAAGAGTATGGTAGAAAGAGCTACCTAAGGAATCAGGGAGTTGATGAATGTTGAAAAACCAGTATGCAGAACGCCTCAGACAACAAGAGAGAGTTTACCTCAAGCGTGTTGCTGATTACTCTTCACTACAGTCGATACCAGAAATCTGGCCCCTTGCTGCCCAACGCTTTGGGTCAATCATTGCTCTGCAAGACCCTCACGCTGTGGGAGCTCATGGTGCTCCACCCTCGACCCTAACCTATACCCAGTTGCAGGAGCAAATCGAAAAATTTGCGGCTGGATTACAATCCCTAGGCTTCCAGCCAACACTCGATGAGAAGGGTATTCCTACCCGAATTGCGTTATTTGCTGATAACTCTCCTCGATGGCTAGTTGCCGATCAGGGTATCATGAGTGCAGGAGCAGTAAATGTGGTGCGCTCAGGTCAAGCAGAACGGGAGGAATTACTTTATATTCTCCAAGATAGCGGTAGCACTGCTCTGGTGGTAGAAAACCTCAAAACTTTGGAAAAATTAGGCGATCGCTTGGATGGGCTACCGATTGAATTAGTGATTCTCCTTTCTGAAGAACAACCACTATCGACCGGATCATCCCGACAAATTGTTAACTATACTCAACTCATGGAAGCCGGGGCATCTCGGTCTCTTACCAAAGCTAACCACAACCGGGAAACCTTGGCAACTCTGCTGTATACCTCTGGTACCACAGGTAAACCCAAAGGGGTGATGCTGAGCCATGGTAATCTCCTGCATCAGGTCAACAGCCTTGGTACAGTAATAGAAATCGAAAAAGGCGCTCGCGTTCTTTCTATCCTGCCTACCTGGCACGCCTACGAACGCTCAGCGGAGTATTTTCTATTATCTCAGGGTTCCACCCAGATTTACACCAACCTGCGCCATGTCAAAAAAGACCTTAAAACCTTCAAACCTAACTTTATGGTCGGAGTACCCCGACTGTGGGAATCGATCTATGAGGGAGTGCAAAAGCAGTTTCGTGAGCAACCGGAAGGTAAGCAGAAATTAGTCCAAAACCTGCTAGGGATCAGTCAACGCTACATTGATGCACGGCGGCTTGCTCAGGGGTTGACCTTAGATAATTTAAATCCTTCACCAATCCAAAAACTATTGGCCACAGTGCAAGCTTCCTATTTATGGCCGGTTCATCAATTAGCCAATAAACTAGTTTATCAAAAAGTCCGGGAAGCCACTGGGGGAGAAATCAAGCAAGTCATTAGTGGTGGGGGTTCCTTAGCGAGGCACTTGGATAACTTCTTTGAGATTATTGGTGTCGAAGTCCTAGTCGGCTATGGCTTAACCGAAACATCTCCCGTTACTAATGCTAGGCGTTCGTATCGTAACCTGCGTTTTAGTGCTGGACCACCTTTACCGGACACTCAAATCCGGATTGTTGACCCTGAGACTCATCAGCCTTTACCCCAAGGTCAACGAGGGTTGGTGATGGTAAAAGGACCACAGGTGATGCAGGAATATTATCACAAACCAGAAGCTACCGCTAAGGCAATTGATCCAGACCGGTGGTTTAATACAGGGGATTTAGGTTGGGTTACCCCCCAGAATGATTTAGTCCTAACTGGCAGAGCCAAAGATACTATAGTTCTCACCAATGGGGAAAATATCGAACCACAACCGATAGAAGATGCTTGTCTGCGCAGTGCTTACATTGACCAGATTATGCTGGTGGGTCAAGACCAAAAGGCATTGGGTGCTTTAATAGTACCAAATTTAGATGCCTTGCAAGGGTGGGCAGCGGCTCAAAATCTTCCCCTTGACGTATTTGCTCCAGATGTTGATTTAAATACTAAAGAGGTTCAGACGTTATACCGGACTGAATTAAACCGAGAAGTCAAAAATCGCCCAGGTTATCGGCCAGATGACCGCATTAGCACCTTTAGGCTGATTCTAGAGCCGTTTTCCCAGGAAAATGGCATGATGACTCAAACCTTTAAAATCCGACGACCTGTAGTCAGAGAACGCTATCGCGCTATCATTGACGGGATGTTTGCGTGAAGTACCCCAACCTGCTTGACCTTTGGTCACGGGGGGCCCGTTCGCTGAGAATGCGAGCAATCCCATGGCCTATGGCCACAGCCGACCCTAAGCGAACGGGTTTCCCGCGCGCGTCCCCGACGCCTCAACCAGAGGCGCGACCCAAGGCCGGGGAACCCGGCCTTGGAGGCGCGCGCCTGCTGGAATTGCTCCTTGACGAGGCGTCCACCGGCAGACATCCGCCTTCTAAGGACGTATAACTTTTACGACAGACTTACCATGGAATTACAGCTCTATGGCTAACCAGCCGGGGCAAGTCTCTTCCCGGAGACGAAACCTTAGAATAAGGCAGCCTTAATCATAAAGTTTTAACCAAAGGTGCGCTTTCCTTGTCTTGATGCAGTCGCTCATGGGGGGAACCCCCAAGACCGCGCTGCATCGCTAGGCGAATTAAATTCGCCACGGGTCGCACCTCTTTTACCCATAGCCGACCAACCATAAAGGCTGCCTTATTCTTGCGGTAACTTCTGACCCTGAGCTGGAGCTAGTACTTTGTACACCTTTGATAAGGTAGCCTTTTAGTCAGTCAGGCGGGTCAACGACCAGGTTGATTATATCACGAATCGTCGTAAGTTGAGGCGCGACCCCGTAATTTAATTCTTCAAACGGAAAGCGCGCCTCCGTAGTCTGGCTATCCATACCCACCGTCAAAGAAGGTGGGGAATTCCGCGAGTTTCTGTTAAAACGTTAGAAGGTTATGAGGTGGGGGCCTCGAACCTTGAGACTGAACCTCAATCTTCTTTTTAAGAATTATTGAGCAATATCACCAGTCAAACTCTCAATCCCTCAAACTTACATAGTGGAACGCATATGGACGACTCTAATAAGAACTTACTCTTGAAACGGCCAATTAATATCAAAGCCATCGTTACCCCTCGATGGAAGGAAGAGGTTCAGCAACAACTACAAAATCAAATCAACCAAATCGACGGGCAACTGCAACAGATTGATATCCAGGGACAAAAAGCGATCGCTGAGATTAAAAAGCAGAGCATGGATCCTCCTGGTCCTCAGGTATCGCAACAAATTGAAAGTATTCAAATGCAGGTCAATCAAAAGAAAAGTGAACTGCTAGACCAGAAAAACCAGCAACTTCAGCAACTACAACAAGTCCAAACCCTCGAACTCGACCAGGAAGTTAGTCAAGGTCAGCTAGAAAGCTTCTTCAGGGTGGAAGAGGGAGATAACCTAGTCAAAAAGATGAACGTGGAAATTCTGCTGCGGGATGGGGTTATCGAAGAAATTCGCGGTGATATTTAACCGAAACACAAGACATGAATAGACACGGATAGACAGATCAGCAACTATCTGTCTATCCGTGTTTAAAAAACTGTGTATTGTCTTTCACCCCTTTGCCATTGACCCAGCCATTATTGGCAAAATTCCGTTGACCAATCCTGATGACCCCGTCCCTCTCGACAGGTAAACTGTTGACCAGCCCACATGATCTGCCACTGTTTGCCAGTTTGGGCTGATTTGTTGGGGGATAACTCAATACGATACCGGATGCCACGTACAGAGTCATCCGGTAAACCCGTTTGAGTGATGGTGACTACCGCTTGATCAGGTTTAGGATAATCTACCTTGACCTGTTGATCAAAGTTTCCTTCAATCAACAGTGATTGGTTTTGACCAAAGGTAGATAATGCGATCGCTTTTGGATCGGCACCAATCAGTTGATCAGGTGTTGCCTTATTGGCTAGGTCAATGGCTTTGTAGTCTTCTCGCTTGGTCCCGACATTAGCAGGAGACTCAGTTGGTTTGGGTTCAGGGGGTTTGCTAATCAGATTGCAAGCACTCAGGATTAGGATAATACCTGTAAGCACGGTCAAGGAAAGTTTTTTGTTAAGCATCTCATACCAAGTTTGATTCAATAGGATTCAACCTAACTTGTCGGCTGTTGACAGTCAACCGTCAAGGGTTAAAACTCAACACTCAATACTTAACACTCAACAAAACACATTATCCCCTCAATCCAAGCCCATTTAATTACTGATGGCGTAAGCGTTCAGCTATCAGCCGTCAGCGGTCAGCTTAAAACAAGCTATCCGGCTGACGAGTTCAACGGACTCAAAGCCAAAGACTATGAATTTTTCCCTTGGGCACCTCAATTAGCAAGGCCGAAAGGCCAGGGAACTGAGATTAAACGAATACTTACCTCTTTCATTCAAAAGCTGTTCGCGTAGCGTGTGCGTAGCACATAAGCTGATAGCTGATAGCTGAATGCTTACGATGGCATTATTTATAGCGCTTGAACACTGACCCGGCACCCATAGCACCCAACATCAACAGACCCAATGTCGCAGTTGGTTCGGGAACTTTCTTAGAAGGTTTAGGGGGCTCTGGAAAATTGCGAAACTTGATGCCAGATACCGCACCACTTCCTGGTAGTTTAATATCTAGCTTGGTCACTGAATACTCGGGAATATCCCTGAAACGGTAAGTGGATAGGGAGTTGTCTGTGCCAAATTTTAGTGATTGTTTCTCTGTTGTGCCATCCTCCAGAAACGCTTCCAGATATCCGTTTTTATTCTTCGGATTCTCATCAATGTCTAGAAGGGTGACGTAATCAACAGAAACGGCTTGATCAAAAACAAAGGAAATGATGCCACCGCCAGCCCAGTCGTCAGGTTCTTCATTTGTGTTCTCGTTGATAATTAGAACATTACCCTGTGGCTTCGTACCAAATGAAGGTCCCGTGGCTAAGTCAGCGTCTCCACCGCTGCATGTAATCCCAAAATCAGGTCCGCAATTGCTGTTGAATAACCTTAAGGGATGATTAGACCCTTTGTTACTGGTTATATGCACACCGAATTTTGCCCATTGCTCACCAATATTTGTCTTAGTTCCAGCCTTGAGAACCTTACCAGCATCATCCTTTTCAAAATCCAGTAAGTATGTATCAGCTAGAGCGGGATTAGCCCCTACTGTGCCCAAAGTAACTAAGGCAGCTGTGAGCGTAAGTTTTGATAACTTTTTCATGGCTTTTATACCCCTCAATACTGACTGAATTTTAGCGCTAAAATTTATTTTTATATCTTATTTTTATGATTTTAATTAACCTGTAATAGCTACTATTCAGGGAATAAATAGATGATTATAGCAAGTCTTATACCCATGAGGTACAAATCTCTGGTTTTTAGGGACTTCGGAGCAGGGACTTCGGAGCAGGGAAGAATGAAGAGGGAAGAGGGAAGAGGGAAGAGGGAAGAGGGAAGAGGGAAGAGGGAAGAGGGAAGAGGGAAGAGGGAAGAGGGAAGAGGGAAGAGGGAAAAAATAATGTGTACCTCATAGCTATGAAAAACGCTATATAGTTATTTTATGATTAATTAACCTATAGGTTAGGTATAAGGTAACTGTCTTGGAATAATTTATTCATTTCTTTAAGGTTTTATTTGGTTAATTAAAGATTCAGTGAAGTTACCTTCATCCACCAACCAAAATCAATAAGATTTAAGGCTATACTAAACCAGCTCTTAGACTAACCCTGTCAGTAGTCAACGGATAGGGTACCTATAATGAATTGTGGAAATTTTTGATCAAAAGTTCCCTACTCCCTACTCCCTCGGTGCGCTTTCCAATGGGCGAGTAAATCGCCCTTGGGTCGCACCGCTCCCTACTCCCTGTTCCCTGTTCCCTTTGCTAGATAAGAGCTTTTCTTGATGCAGTCGCTCATGGGGGAAACCCCCGCAGGTCGGCGCTGCATCGCTTAGTTAAGAGCCATGAGCATGTATAGAGTGATGGGTAGCTACCCACTCCCCTAATCCCTAATCCTGAGCAAAAAGAGGATATCCGTATTGTAGAAAACCATCGAAGCCCTCTGGCTCATGGTTTCTTTACACAGTACGATGGCTTTCTGGGGCTTATTCAAGTTACAATGCAAGCTGGCATCATGTTTTTGCTAGCTCACTAGAATTGATTTAGAAGACCACCCCATGATTCACGAAGTTTTCATGCCCGCCCTCAGTTCAACCATGACCGAAGGCAAAATCGTTTCCTGGGAAAAATCTCCGGGAGACAAAGTCGAAAAAGGTGAAACCGTGGTGGTGGTTGAGTCGGATAAGGCTGATATGGACGTTGAGTCCTTCTATGAAGGCTATCTTGCCACAATCACGGTATCAGCTGGTGACTCTGCTCCGGTGGGAGCCCCGATTGCTCTGATTGCGGAAACGGAAGCGGAAATTGAAGCAGCTAAACAACAAGCTGCCCAATCTACACCAGCTACTGACACAGCAACAGCTCAGCAAGCAACGGCTTCAACCCCAGAACCGGTACAGACAGCTCTTGCTGCAGTTGCTGATACTCCCAGCCGCCGTAATGGCAGAATTATTGCTTCTCCCCGAGCTCGTAAACTAGCGAAGGAATTAAAGGTTGATCTCAATACCTTGAGAGGAAGTGGTCCCCATGGCAGGATTGTGGCTGAGGATGTGGAAGCAGCAGCAGGTAAAGTTATCACTCCTCCGACACCAGCAGCCACCACCCAAGCAGCACCCCCGACAGCGGCTGTAATGCCCACTCCCACCCCAGCACCTCTGCCAGCACCTGTGCCAACTCCTCCTGCAGCTGTACCCCTCGGAGAAGTGGTGCCATTCAATACCCTGCAAAATGCAGTGGTGCGCAATATGATGGTCAGCCTGCAAGTGCCTACCTTCAGGGTTGGTTACACCATCACGACCGATGAGTTAGATAAGTTATACAAAAAAATTAAGCCTAAGGGTGTTACCATGACCGGGCTGCTAGCTAAGGCAGTAGCGGTTACCTTGCAGAAGCATCCCCTGGTCAATGCTAGTTATACCGAACGGGGAATTCAATATCACAGTTCCATTAATGTAGCGGTGGCTGTGGCAATGGCTGATGGTGGCTTGATTACCCCAGTATTGCGCCATGCGGAGCAGCTGGATATTTATTCTCTGTCTCGCACTTGGAAAGATTTAGTAGACCGTGCCAGAACTAAGCAGTTGCAGCCAGAGGAATATAATTCCGGTACTTTCACCCTATCCAATTTAGGAATGTTTGGTGTAGACCGGTTTGATGCGATTTTGCCCCCAGGACAGGGTTCTATTTTGGCCATTGGTGCATCCCGTCCTACGGTAGTAGCTACCCCTGACGGCATGATGGGTGTAAAGCGTCAGATGCAAGTCAATATTACCTGTGACCACCGGATTATCTATGGTACTGATGCGGCAGCGTTCTTGCAAGACTTGGCGAAGTTGATTGAAACTGATCCGCAATCGTTAACTCTTTAAGCCATTAATCGTAGGGTGGGCAGTGCCTAGCAACGCCCTTTGCAAGCTTGATTATCTGTCTGGTGCACTGCCCACCCTTTAAGTTGACTATTTAAGTTGACTTTTTAAGTAGGGTGGGCAGTGCCTAGCAACGCCCTTTGCAAGCTTGATTATCTGTCTGGTGCACTGCCCACCCTACATGAACTGCTTGATCACTCAGAGGGGCGCACCGTTGTGCCCCCCTCTCAATAATATTGTTCACTATTTCCCTTAACAGTTAGCTTTTCGCAATTTCCCTCCAGCAGTAAACAAACCAGCCACAGCGATTAGACCAAGCACAGTAGAGGATTCAGGTACATCTTGTGGTTCCGATGAAGACGGTTCTGGAGGAGCGCCAAGGAAGCCCACTTGGTAGGTGGCATTGTGAGATGTACCATCTTCTAGGTTGACTAGCCCAGATGGTGTGGGAACGAAACCGTAAAGGTATTCAGTTTTCCCATTGTATTCAACCTTGACAATTTCACTAGCCCTTATACTAGGTGGTAATGGTAGTTGAAAACCAGGCGATAAAAGAGCCATCATCTGTTCCAACTGATCAAACGTATCTTCGAACGCATCTCGAGCATCAAGGTGACCTGCTAGCCCAATGCTAATGTGGCCTGTTGCGTTTTGGTTGACGTAGGAAATATTGGGATCGCTAAATCGTTGCAATCCTCCATTATCGCTAAATAGTGTATAGAATTCATTAACTATGAAATTGCTGCTAGCATAAGATCCAAGACCGTGTGCAGTTAAGGCATCACTGACCCACTCCTGACCTAAGGTTATGCCATCACTATCAAGATCACTGTTCCAGTCAGCTAATGTCAGACTGCTCAAGGTGATGTCCTTACCACCGATGTCACCGGTTAGGCTTGTGACATCGGTATAGGTGGCAAAGTCGCTGTTGCTCAGAGTTTCACTGCTGGCAAATAGCTCTACGTTTCCACCAGGGTCACTAGCGTCACCTAGCAATATAGTAGACAAAATAGCATTTGGAGCTTCATAGGTATTCGTACCGTCAGATGCATACTTGAGGTAGTCACTACCTTCCAGGGTCGCTCCCGTGAGGCTTCCAGCAACAGCTGGGGTAGTGGCGATCGCACTCATACCGGCAATAATTGAGGCCCCGAGCCACATTTTCATTACTGTGCTTTTCATTGACATGTCTCCCGATACTTTTTAGCTACCAAAATCTACTTTGCAGATTAAAGCCCACGCCCTGCAAGCTGCTTAAGCAGCCAGGGGGTATCTCCCAAGGCCAAGATAGGTTTTGTTCCGCTCAAGGCGCATAAATCTGTGTTTAATAGAAAACGCAACCACTATCATGGTTTGCTTTGGTTTTCGGCTTCAATTCAAGGAACCAGAATGTTTTCAATGACACTAGAAAACTAATCAAAGTCGTGCCATATTTTTGGAGATACTGCCAGATATTTGGAGAAAATCGTCAACAGTGGCTAGCCTTCGAGTTTGTTTGGGTTGCTGGCAGCACTTGGTGTCTTTTTTTTAGTATCGGAGTGGGATGTTAGCGATCGCGTTTTTGATGGGGTTTAAGTTATGTTAATCTTTGACATAATCCTGATTGCGTCAGTTCCTCAGTCATGAATAGGGCAATATAGCGCTACGGGCAAGGCAAGAGAAATCGCCCCTAACCCCCCGCCCGTAAGGGGGGCGGGCACGAATGCTAAAGTTTACTACAACAGCTTAGGTGCGCTTTCCGGAGAGGAAACCTTGAAGAGGGTCGCCTTATTACAAAAGTTTTAACCCTTTTACCTATAGCCAGTAACCCATAAAGGCGACCCTCTTAATGCGGTAACTTCCTTCCCGCATCTAATTATTAAATTCCCCACGGGTCGCACATTTTTCAAGGTGTATCAATGTCAAACACCTTAATGGGTAGTGCTATAAATTTTGATTCTTGTAGCGATTACCGATTACCCATTACCCATGACCCATTACCCAAGACCTGATCAGATTATTCACCTGTTCTGGTATCTCATCATGGGGACAGTGTCCTGCTTGTAGATAATATTCGGTTAACTGAGGATAATATTCCCTAAACTTTGCTCCCCGTTCTCTGCTCTTGATCCAAGGATCCCCTTCTCCCCATAGCATCAATAATGGACAAGTCATCTGTTCCAACAACACATCGACTTTTTCCCCTTGGGGTGACTTGAACACAGAAGCAAATACCTGAGCAGCACCAGGATCACAAGACGGGCGATAAATCTCGTCTACTAACTGTTGCGTTACTGCACCCTGGTCAAGATAAACCTTCTGGAGGGTTTTGCGAATGATTGACGGTCGCCGCAGGTACTGGAATAACAGGAAACTTGCCCAAGGTTGTAGAAAAATTGATTTGGTTACCTGATTGAGAACTTTTTTAACAGGATTGACCTTAGTGGCCGGTTGAGTATCACTAAACGGTCCAGCACTATTGAGCAATACTAAACCTGCGGCGGAGCTAGGACGCTGTGCAGCGACACACAAAGCTGCATAACCCCCCAAAGAGTTTCCAGCTAAGACTACTGGTTGACCAATCACCTCTGTAATAAAATCATCCAACTGGTCTCGCCACAGATTGCCACTGTACTCCCCATCTGGTTTACCAGAACGTCCAAACCCCAACAAGTCAATCGCCCAAACTTCAAAATCCTGACTCAATTGAGCAATGTTTTTGCGCCAGTGGTCTGTAGATGCCCCGAATCCGTGAATTAACAGTAACGGTGGGTATCCTGATGGCTTCTGTCCAGCCTGTACATAATATATAGATTCCCCCCGCCACTGCCAGTAAGTTCCAGGGATGGGAGTATTAGAAGGGGTAGCAATTACCTGGGTAGTCACGGTAAACTATTAAGTAATGTTAACTTTTTGATCATAGCGCTCCCTGCCAGATGTCTGATGTTAGACTAATGGCAGTATAGAATGGAGAGTTTGTGTAAACATATAAAACAGAGAGGGACAAGCTTTGTCAGTCGAAACCATTGAGAAGCGTTCAACAGTTCGTAAACACGCGCCTCGCTATCGCGTATTGCTCCATAATGATGACTTCAACTCTATGGAGTATGTAGTTAAAACTTTGATGGAAACTGTGGCGAGTCTGACTCAACCTCAAGCAGTCAATATTATGATGGAAGCCCATACATCCGGGCTGGCATTGGTGATTACCTGTGCTCAAGAGCATGCTGAGTTTTATTGCGAAACCCTGAAAAACCGGGGTCTGAGTAGTACAATTGAACCTGACGAATAACGGGCAATAGGAGAAATTCTTCCCTTTCCAAATCTTGAAATTATAAAACGTTTTACACCCAGGCTGGCTAGATTATCCCTATACCCAGCACCATTCAGGTTGGGGATGTTTATACTAGCTTTGCTGTTGCTTTGGTTACCCATAGCAGCACCAATATACTTAATTGGTAGCGACCCAAACTCAGTGACAATCCTGACTATGGGGCTAATGTTCGGGGTATTTCTGTACTTAGTCCGAGTTTGGGGAAGGAAGGTTTATCGCGAACCAGGACTGTTAAAAAAATATGGTTTGCGGCTAACAGCCCAAAACGCTCTTGAGTTAATCAGAGGACTAGGTCTAGGTCTGTTAATGACTCTTAGTCTGTTTGGATTACAAGGGTGGCTGGGTTGGGTAGCATTCCAAACCCCTGCACTGCCATGGTCACGGCTGATTGTAGAGGGATTAATCAGTGCTTTGGCCATAGGCTTCGCTGAAGAATTGGTGTTTCGGGGTTGGTTGCTTGATGAGTTGCAACGGGATTATAGTTTTAGGACATCACAGTGGATTGGTGCGATCGCATTTGCGCTGCTGCATTTCCTTAAACCAATTCCAGAGATGATTCGCGGCTTACCGAGATTTCCCAGTTTATTGCTGCTAGGGTTAATCTTGATTTGGGCCAAGGGATCAACTCAAGGACGGCTAGGTTTATCGATTGGTCTCCATGCTGGCTTAGTTTGGGGTTATTATATTATTGATGTTGGGCAATTAGTAGTCTATTCGGGCAAGGTTGCTCCCTGGATTACTGGCATTAATCGCGATCCTACTGCTGGGATAATGGGATTGCTATTTCTTGGTTTGGTTGCTTGGTGGTTGAAGCGCAATCATAACAGTGATTAGTGATATAGCAATTCTGATACTCATGAGGTACAAATGTATGGGTTTTAGGGAGCAGGGATTAGGCAAGAGGAACCCACCCCTAACCCCTCCCAGGAGGGGAAGGCAAGAGGCAAGAGGTTAAAAATATAGTGTACCTCATAGCTATGATAAACACTATAACTAGTGATTAGTAATAATTAGTGATTAGTAATTACTAATTAGTGATTGGTATTGATAGTTAAAAGTAATGATAGTTGATTTAACTCAAAATATAGCAATTATCTATGCCATGAGGTACAAATGGATCCCCCTAAATCCCCCTTGTAAAGGGGGACTTTGAGCTTGAGAAGCGTACCTCATAAATCCTATAAACGCTATAGTTTAAACATCTAAATATCAATAGCGAATCAAGCTATTGTTTTGATATAGCAGTTCTCATATTAATGAGGTAGACAAACCTATTTCCAGATCCGCTGTTCCCTGTTCCCTAAAATCCCTTGCCTTGTGTACCTCCCCTATGATGGAAGCAAAACAATTCGGAGCATAGGAGATAGCGGGTGAGTTTGGCAAGAATTTGGGCGATCGCAGCTAATGGTTTTCGGGAAGTGATACGCGATCGCGTTTTATATCTGATCGGCTTTTTTGCCCTAGCCCTAGGCATAGCCCTGAGGCTGTTACCGGAGGTAGCAGCAACCACAGAAGAGAAAATTTTTCTGGATTTGGGTCTAGCGGCGATGGGTATCCTGGGTGTAATCGTGTCAGTATTTGTTGGTACGGGGTTGATTAACAAGGAAATCGAAAAGCGTACTGTCTTAGTCTTAATTCCCAAGCCTCTAAACCGCGCTGAATTTATCATTGGCAAACACTTAGGCTTATCGGGTGTATTGGCTGTGCTGGTTGTGGCTATGACCGCCATTTATCTGCTGGGCTTACGTGCCTCTAGTATTGAATACCCTGTGGTTAGCATCCTGGTTTCGGTGGTTTACCAATTTCTAGAACTGTCTCTAATCACAGCAGTAGCGCTGATGTTTGGTGTATTTACTAGTTCACTGCTAGCAACCTTACTTACGTTTGGGGTTTATATGATGGGACACTTGAGCCGTGATTTAGTGGAGTTAAGCAAGTTGAGCGAGAATCCTGGCATTGAGCGGATGACTGAAACTCTATACTTGGTTATCCCGGATTTATCACGGCTCAATTTAAAGAATGATGCCGTGTATGGTGTCTTACCCCCGTTCCCAGAACTGTTTTTAAATGGACTTTATGGATTACTTTACATCGTGCTACTGCTAGCGATCGCTATCCTAATCTTCTGGCAACGGGAATTCTGAGTTATGCCAAGACCTATCAGCTATCAGCCCTGAGCATAATTTTTTTTCCCTGTTCCGGTGATCCGCTGTTCCCTATTCCCTGTTCCCTATTCCCTGTTCTCGACAACTACCACGAAGTCTAATCATGATAAATGGGGCATGATAGTAAATGGGGATAGTGCTAAAAATAGGGAAAATTATTTATCAAAACCATGCTAGAGCAGAAACTCAAGCAATTAAAAACTATATTTGCTGAGATGGAACGGGCTTTGATTGCCTATTCTGGGGGAGTCGATAGCACGCTAGTTGCTAAAATTGCTTACGATGTTTTAAGCGATCGCGCTTTAGCGGTCACTGCTGAATCCCCCTCACTATTACCAGAAGAATTAGAAGACGCTCGCATCCAAGCCGCTACCATTGGCATTACCCATGAGGTTGTCCAAACCCATGAGATGGATAATCCCAACTATACCTCTAACCCGGTCAATCGCTGTTATTTTTGCAAAAGTGAACTCCACGACACTCTCAAACCTCTAGCCCTGGAGCGAGGCTATCCTTATGTAGTCGATGGGGTGAATGGGGATGATTTAAGGGACTATCGTCCAGGGATTCAGGCGGCCAAGGAACGAGGTGCGCGATCGCCTTTAGCGGAAGTGGGGGTAACTAAGGCGGAAGTGCGCCAACTCTCGAAACAATTAGGACTGCCGTGGTGGGATAAACCTGCCCAACCTTGTCTGAGTTCTCGCTTTCCCTATGGGGAAATGATTACAGTGGCTAAGTTACAACGGGTAGGACGAGCAGAGATCTATTTACGGAAGTTAGGTTTCTCGAATTTGAGGGTTCGTTCAGAAGGAGATACGGCACGGATTGAGTTACTACCGGAAGAGATTAAGGAATTTGTGGTAACCACAGATTTACCGAAGTTAGTGGCAGAGTTTCAGGAGTTGGGTTTTGTCTATGTGACCTTGGATTTAGAAGGATATCGCAGTGGCAAATTAAATCAAGTTTTGGGCCAGGATGTGATTAGTATGAACGCTTTATAAGTTTGGCTTTGTGTAAGCATTCAGCTATCAGTTATTAGCTATCAGCTATCAGCTATCAGCCTTTGTCTGACTGCTGACTGCTGACTGCTGACTGCTGACTGCTGACTGCTAAATGGTTACATCGCTCTAGCAATTGGTCAAAGTTACGACAATATACCAATTGTTGGTAGTCATGCCATGCTTGTTTGTTACTGTAGGGAATTCGGTTCAATGTTGCTTGTTGAATCTTCTCCATTAAGGGACGACGAAGAGATTCGTAGTTAAGGCAAGCATTGGCGATTGCTTGGATATTATCAAGATTATTTTTCTGTACAATATTAGCGATCATGGTAGCTACAACCAGAGCATCTTCCAATCCTTGATTAGCCCCTTGAGCCATGAAAGGAGGCATCCCATGGGCGGCATCACCCACTAAGATAACTCTACCTGAACTCCAGGGAGATAGAGTTTCTACACGGTGAATGTAATAGGGACGGGATTTGATTTTGACAGGAGGAGATAAAGCCACTAATTGTGTGAGAGCTTTGGGAAAATTAGCGTTTTCCAACTCTCGCAATGCTAAAGCAATCAAGGCACTTCCAGATTTTTCTGTCAACTCTTCCTGGTTTAAAGGAAGATGGAGCAAATACCCAAACTGAGCATTGGGACGGCGAAATAGGAGCATCCGTGGGGATTCCATAGAAGCCGAATCCTCTGAGATTTGATCATTAGTGATGGTGATAATCCGTTCCTGCTGAAAAAATTTGTTTTCAAGCTCTGTGCTTAGCTCTGGAGGAATATCCGTGATTTTCATACAGAATAGGGCGGCAAATCCGGAATAGTCAGGTCTGGCTAAACCACTGTAGGGACTATCCTTATAAACAATCTGACGAATAGTAGAGTTGATACCATCTGCAGCAACAACTAGCCTAGCTCGGATTGATTTTTTTTTAAATTGTTGGCCACTATGCTCTGAATTGAAGGAGACTGTATCCTGATCGTTCTGTCTGTTTGACCAATGAGCATAGGGATTTGCTTCTATGGCTGCATCAGAAACAAAATCTAGCCGAACATATCCGGTGTTTCCTTCATCAACAACATTGATACAACGATGATTCGCTTTAACCTGTTCAACGGGAAGTTGCTGTCTGAGAGTGGTCTGTAAATCATACCAAGAAATTGAGACTCGACCCTCTCCATAATCATTGAACCAATCCTCATAGCTAAGAGGAAAAGAATGAATTTGCTCTCCCTTAAAATTTTTGTAAACCCATTTTTCATTGGGTTGCACTTTCTGAAAAAACTCCAGATCCGTTTTTTTAACTGCTTCGTAAGCAGAAGGGGCTATGTGCTTAAGCGCTTTTAATCCATTGGGCAGAAGGTCGATAACTTGACCCACTCGACGAAAGTCACGAGTTTGATCAAGGACTAGAAAATTAGAGATACCACGCTGCTGTAAGCCAATGGCAGTGGCTAATCCCACTGGACCAGCACCAACTACAACAATATCATAAGTGTCGATCATAATTATATTTTTGCGATCGTTTTTGCGTTCAGCTTCGCTGCTGCTGTTCGGATAATTATATTACCTTACCAACTATAGGAATTCTACGACTTGTGAGGTACAAATTTCTGAGGTGCGACCCGTGGCGAATTTAATTACGGGTCAAACGCACCATTACGGTCTTGGGGAGGCAGCGCGGTCTTGGGGGTTTCCCCCATGAGCGACTGCATCAAGACAAGGCTCAACTGTCTTACGGTAAATTCAAACCACTCGCGCTTTGCATCAAGACGGGAGCAGGGAGCAGGGAAGAGGGAAGAGGTAAAAAATAATGTGTACCTCATGAGTCCTATGAACGCTATATCCGGGCTGAATGCTAGTTAAGCCAATTTTCTAAATCAGTTATGTTATTGAAATCTAAGGAGTCTTCTACCAAATTTTCCAACTCTTCAATTGTTAACTTTTCTAGTTTACTAATGGTTTTTGTATCAATTTCCCCGAAACGCTTTTTCAGTAGACGCATTATTAAGGCTATCGCCTCATTTTTTCTTCCTATTTCTTTGCCGATTTCCTTTCCTATTTCTTCAGCATAAGTTATTTTTCCTCTTTCATCTTGTAATGCCATAGCACGGCGATCAGCAATTTCTAATTCTTCTGGCGTCATACCAGCTTGATTAGCAATATTTAAAGCTGATTCTATCTCGGATACTTCTCCTAAAGAAGGAGGAATATTATCGAGACTAGAAGCTTCTTTGAGGAAATAAATCCATTTATCGGCTAAAGTTTCTAATTCTGATAGTCTTTTATTAAATTTCGGTAATTCTATAAATATTAACTGCAATTCCTCTTCCAGACATTCAAACTTTTCTGTTTTTTCTTGAAACACAAATTGATTAATAATTTGCTGAGTTTCGTCAAACAAAATAAAATCCGTAATTGTGACAGCTATAACAGGTTTAAGACGAATATAGTCCTCTGCTGTTTTTAACTGATTAACATATCCTTTCACCATATTATAAAGTACCCGTTTGCTAAAACCAGTCATGGATGATACTTGCATTTCAATTAGGACAACTTCTCCATCCGCTAACACTGCTTTTACATCCAAATAAGTGTCTTTTAAAGTCAATACTTGACCGGGATTATAGGGATTAATAATGGTTAAAGATTGAATGATTGGTTCGCCATTGTAAATAATAGCATTGAGGAAACTAATTAATATATTTTTACTTTCTTTGGAACCAAATATTTTTTTGAAGACATAATCTATTTTTGGGCTGATAAATCTCATAGTTTTGGCGTTCCTGAATTAAGGAATAAATGCGCGATAATCTGGTTTTATTAAAGCCCCCGTTGCTCCTCGAATTCTGAGGGACTTTGAAAGTTTTGTTACCCCCAGAATTGAGAAAACCATAGCCAGAATCAGCAATGCCCTTAGGATCAGACACTAGCGGGAAAACTACCACCGATGAAATGAACATCACTGAAAGTTTCAATCCATAGACGAGCACCACAACGCAGTGGGTGATCGGGCTGATAAACAATCCGACATGGACCAAGAATTTCGATCTGGTTGCCGTATAGATTATTACCGCTTCGTTTTACCGAAATCACTGGCTGACGGTCTTCGGCAGGTTTACCATTGTTGCTGCCAATCCGATTACGGTTGACATTGATGGTGGCTAGAGCGGGAGGACGACTGGTACGCCATTTGCCCTTGGGTCCACGGGTACCTTTGGTGATTTGTGGTAGGTGGTTGAAAAGAGGAATAATCCAGAATTTGCCGCTTTTATAGGCACCCCTGACCCGACCCTTCTCAAGGAGTTGGCGCAATCGTCGAGAAGAAATACCTAATAGAGATGCGGCTTCGGTAGTACCAACGCAGTGGTTCATGTTGGGATTCCTTAACTATTCCTATAAAACTACTATAGCAAAAATTTATTTCTGGACGCCTTAATGTGAAGTTATGTAAAGTTTTGCCAAACTGACCAGACAACTAGGGTGAAATAATTTTTCATGATTGATATCTAATCAAAACGGATTTAGTATTACACAGGACTTACGCGGTGAAGTTTATTTCGCCCCCCTATCCCCCCAATTCTGGGGGGGAATGATGTCAAAGTCCCCCAGAATTGGGGGATTTAGGGGGCAAATGCGTAAGTCCTGTTACAGCCACCTAGCTCTGCCCTGCAAACCGCGATATGACTACCAACCAATTGTTAGAATCAAACCTTGAATCTCTAATCAATACAGCTGCTCAAAATCATCAGTTGGGTAAATTAGATGAGGCTGAATCTATCTACAGACAGGTAATACAGATTCAGGGGGATAATCAGGGTGAGGAAAAGTTTTTATCGAAGCCCTATAACGTGATAGCTATTGCTAATCTGGCAAGTATATTTGAGGAAAAAAACAAGCTAGAGGAAGCGGTAGCGTTTTACCAACAAGCCTTAACCCTAAAACCTGACTTTGCTGAAGTTCATAACAATTTGGGAAATATCTTCTGGGCAAAAGGAGAGTTAGAGAAAGCAGTACAGTATTACCAAGAAGCGATTAGGGTTAAACCTGACTATGCTCTGGCTCATAACAATTTAGGAAATTTGCTTCATGATCAGGGTAAGTTAGCGGAAGCGATACAGTCCTACCAAGAAGCGATTAGGGTCAAACCTGACTATGCTCTGGCTTATAGTAATTTGGGAAATGTACTCCAGGTACAGGGCAAGTTAGATGCTGCACGAGAGTCCTACCAGGAAGCGATTAAGCTTAAAGCAGATTGTTTTCAGGCTCATAACAATTTGGGGACTCTATTCCAAAAACAGGGCAAGTTAGATGCTGCAAAAGAGTCTTACCAAGAAGCAATTAAGCTTAAACCTAACTATGCTGACGCTCATAACAATTTGGGAACAATACTCCAAAAACAGGGCAAGTTAGAGGAAGCGATACAGTCCTATCAGGAAGCGATTAGGCTGAAACCTGATTTTGCTGAGGTTTATAACAATTTAGGAAATACACTCCACGAACAGTGCAAGCTAGAAGAAGCCCTACAGTCTTACCAGCAAGCATTAAGTATTAACCCTAACTTGGCTGAAGCTAAACTGGCCATGTGCGTGTGTCAGATTCCGATCATTTATTCAAGTGTTGATGAAATCAAGGTAACGCGAAATAATTACCAAGCTAGTCTTAAAAAATTAGCGGATAGCTATACACAGAGCGATACAGATCTAAGTCCAAGGGAACTGCTAAGTGCCGCTAATGCGGTGGGAGCGTTTCAGCCTTTTTATCTGGCCTATCAAGGGTTAAATAACCGAGAGTTACAGGAAATTTATGGACAAATGATTTGCCAGATCATGTCCCAGTGCTATCCCCGGTGGAGCCAGAAAATTCCTCTACCAAATTTAGCACCTCATGAAAAAGTTCGGATTGGGGTTATTTCAGAATTCTTTTGGGATCATTCTAATTGGAAAATACCGATTAAGGGCTGGGTAGAAAATATAGATAGATCTAATTTTGAACTATTTGGTTATCACACAGGGTTAAAACAGGATAAGGAAACAGCAATAGCCGCAAAATCATTTGTAAAATTTGTTCAAGGTTCTTTGACTATCGAAGAATGGTGTGAGGTAATTACAGAAGATAAATTACACATCCTGATTTTTCCGGAATTCGGGATGTCCCCAACTACAGTTAAGTTGGGTTGTTTAAGACTGGCTCCGATTCAAATGACATCTTGGGGACATCCGGATACTAGTGGGATGCCGACGATTGACTATTACTTGAGTAGCGATTTAATGGAAGCAGAAAATGCTCAAGAGCATTACAGTGAGACGTTAGTCAGATTACCGAACCTCTCTATCCATTACACGCCTTTGCAGATTATACCGGAAGCGATCGCAAAAAAGGACATAGGCTTAGATGATGATGAGATTATGTTCTGGTGCTGCCAATCGTTATATAAGTATTTACCTGACTATGATGATGTTTTTCCTAGAATTGCTAAGCAGTTAGAACGGTGTAAGTTTGTATTTATTAAATATGTCAAAAGTGACCATGTTACTGAGATATTTACCCAGCGTTTAAGGGATGCTTTTCAGGAATTTGGACTTGATTATAAAGACTACTGCATATTTTTACCGTTCATGAATAACAGGAGGTTTGCTGGAACCTCAGCGATAGCGGATGTATTCTTGGATAGCATTGGTTGGTCTGGATGTAACTCTAGTTTGGAATCGATTGCCCATAATATTCCGATTGTGACATTGCCAGGAGATTTGATGCGTGGTCGGCATACGATGGCAATTCTAAAAATGATGGGTCTGGAAGAGACAATTGCTGCAAGTAAAGAGGATTATGTAAAAATTGCGGTACGGTTAGGTCAAGATGCTCAATATCGTCAATATATATCTGATAAAGTTGCTGAAAATAAGCATAAGTTATATGGTGACTTAAAACCGGTAAGAGCATTAGAAGATTTTCTATTAAATGTAGTTCATAAACCAAGACAATTTGCGATGGAAACTGTTTCTGAAGCACTACAACTTGCTGTTCAACATCGTCAAGCCAATCGCTTAAACAAGGCTGTACAGCTTTACTATAAGATTTTGGAACAACACCCTAATCATCCGGAAGCTTTATATGGCTTAGGGGTGCTGGCACAGCAAACAGGTCAGTACGAAAGTGCGGAGAAGTTGTTCAGAGCTACTGTGGAAGCGGAGCCGAATTCTGTTAAGGGTTGGTTTAGTTTAGGTAATTTGTGCCAAGGTCAAGGTCAGTTGTCTGAGTCGGTGGAGTGTTACCAACGAGTCTTAACAATACAGCCGAACTTAATAGCGGTTTACAACAACCTTGGGTATGCTCTGCAACAACAAGGTAATTGGGACGATGCGATCGCATCTTATCAACAAGCTTTGGAGATTGACCCTACCTGCACTGAAGCTGATGTGAATTTGGGCAATGCACTCCACGCTCAAGGGCAGCTCTCTCCAGAAAAACAAGCACACTACGCAGGGTTGAACTATGAGCTAGGGGTTACCCGGCAAAAAGCAGGAGATTTGACTAATGCTGTGGCTTACTATCGCCAAGCAGTCGCGATGCAGCCAGATTTGCTAAGCGCTCATTACAATTTGGGAGTGGTGCTTGAAGACCAAGGTGAGTTTGAAAATGCGATCGCATCTTATCAGAAGGTTCTGGAGCTCAATCCTAGTTATGGGGAAGTCTACTTTAACTTAGGCAGGATTTATCAAATTCAGAAGCAGTTAAAGGAGGCAGCATCTGCTTATCGACAAGGGCTAATGCTAGTCAATCCCCGGTATGGGAAAGTAGTAAATCCTGACAACGGTTCTGACAATGGTTCTAGAGTATCTCCTGAGACATTAACGCCACCGCAGGTAGAACAACCAGACGTTACTATCGGGGGATATCAGTTTCCAGGGATTCCGAAGGTATCGGTAAGTGAAGACAAACGACCCTTTTGGACAGTAATTATTCCTTTATATAACCGTACTGAGTATCTTCTGGAATGTCTGGCGAGTGTATTAGCTCAATGGCAAGGCGAGGAGGAGATGGAAATTTTAGTGCTGGATAATGCCAGCACACCTCCTCTATACGATTTGGTGAATTCCATTGGGGGAGGGGTAGTTCGCTACTACCGCAATCCAGAAAATATCGGTGCGCGACGCAATTTTAATCTTGGTATTGCCCTCAGTCGCGGTGAGTGGATTCATGTGCTTCCTGAAGATGAATATGTTCTTCCAGGTTTTTATTCCCGGTTGAAGAAGAGTCTAGAAACATGTAGTGATTCTGTGGGAGCAGCATTTACGGGTTATGAAAATATCAATGAGAAAGGAAAGATAATTTTCTCCCAACAAGTGTATGGAAAAGATACGGGTATCCATCAAGATTGGCTGTGGAAGATTGGCACCTCCAATGTCTTGAATCCTTGTGCAGTTGTGATTCGTCGCTCTACTCATGAACATCTGGGGTGTTACGATCCGGGGAACACGTATACTCCTGACTGGGAACTTTATAAGCGTATTGCTAGTTTTTATGATTGGTGGTACGAAGGCGATATTTTGGCACGTTACCGTGAGCATGATAATAATATGACCAGTGAACTGATATTATCTGGAGCTCAAGCAACGTCTATCCGCCTGGGGATTGAAATTTCCGAGAGCTATCTTCCTGCTGAGCATTGTGCAGCAATTACAGCCAAAGCTCGTAACCATTACTTTAATTATTGTCTAAACCATATGGTAATTCCCCTAAAGACAGGGAATCTTGCTGGTGCATTTCGTCTGCTCCAAGAGGCACTCAAAATTGATCCGTCTCCTCAAGCTGTGGAGAAACTATTCACTTGGCTGACTCAAGCCGAAGCTGCTCCCCTACGGGATGAGATTGCTTCAAAGTTGCGCTCGATTATGTTGAATCATAGTTCAGAAAGTTTTTACTTTGCTTATCCCTAGGGCGTGTTTTCAAAGTTTTCCGCAAGATTATGATCCCCCCCAGCCCCCCTTAAAAAAGGGGGGAGCCATACTCAAAGTCCCCCTTTTTTAAGGGGGATTTAGGGGGATCTCCGAGGCAAGAAGACACACCCTAGTTACAGCAGTTTTCAATTACCAATTACCAATTAAAAAATAAAAAATTAGGATTACAACAGTGACACAACTTTCTGAAGCACTTCAAGTTGCTCTTCAATATCATCGAGCCAATCGCTTGGTCGAAGCTGAGCAAGTTTATCGTCAGATTCTAGCAGGAATACCTAACCAACCAGATGCCTTGTATGGGTTAGGAATGCTAGCACAACAGGTAGGTAAGTACCAAACTGCTGAGGAGTTTTTCAATACAACCCTCCTTGTCAATCCGGAGTCTTTCAAGGCTTGGTTCAGTTTAGGCAATTTGCGTCAAGCTCAAGGTCAATTGTCAGAAGCAGTGGAAGCTTATCAGCGAGCGTTAGCCCTACAGCCGAACTCGGTAGCGCTTTACAACAACTTTGGCTATGCTCTACAACAACAAGGCAAGTGGGAAAATGCGATCGCATGCTATCAAAAAGCTTTGGAAATTCAGCCCAACTGTGCTGAAGCTGATGTGAATTTGGGTAATGCACTCCACGCTCAAGGGCAGCTTGCCCAAGACAAACACGCCTACTACGCTGCCTTAAATCACGATTTGGGCGTTAGTCGGAAAATAGGAGGCGATTTGAAGACTGCGGTCGCCTACTATCGGAATGCGATCGCAATACAGCCAGACTTGGTCAACAGTCATTATACCTTGGGAGTTGCTCTCCAAGAACAAGGCAAATTAGATGATGCGATCGCGTCCTATAACAATGTCCTCAAACTCAATCCCAGTAACACTGTAGTCTACACAACTTTAGTCCAAAATAAATTAGCTAGGATTGACCGAGAGCAAAACAAATTAAACAACAAATTAAATCATCAATTAAACGGAGCAGATTCTAAGAAACGATTAAAGATAGCATTTGTCTGTCAACCCTTTGTGATGACATCATTTCCAAATCCGATGGATTCCATCGGTATTTTGACCTATGAATTCGTGCGTCTTTTAGTTCAAGATGGTGATGTTATTGTCTATACACCAGGAGAACGCTTTAATACGGCAAGTCATGACGGAGTAGATTATCGATATATTCCCATAGGTCGGGATAAAAAACTGCTAAACTATCTGGAAAAAATTCCAGTATTCCAGAATCAAAAACTTACTATATTTGGCTCCCAACTCTATTACCTCGGATATATTTTACAGGTAGCCAATGACTTGATAAAACAGGAATGTGATGTTGTTCACATTCACAACTTATCTCAGTTTATTCCAGTGATACGAGCCTTGAACCCAGGAATAAAAATTGCCCTGCACATGCATTGTGAGTGGTTGACCCAACTGGATCACAAAATTCTAGAAAAGCGGCTTAGTAAGGTAGATTTAGTTATTGGTACTAGTAAGTATATCACAGAAGGGATTCGCCAGCGTTTTCCTAAATTTGCCGAGCGCTGTCAGCCGGTTTTTAATGGGGTAAACCTTGATCGCTTCATGAATTTCTATGTCAACGATAATCAGGAAAATGGCAGCACCAACAATCCTGCTAAACGATTACTGTACGTGGGGAGAGTATCTCCAGAAAAAGGATCCCATGTCTTATTAGAGGCGTTTAAAAAAGTGCTTGAGCGCTGCCCTCAAACCAAACTTGATATCGTTGGTCCTGTAGGTGCATTACCCTACGACTATATTGTCGGATTAAGTGATGACTCCAAAGTCGCAGAATTAGCGTCATTCTACGGTGATGAAAGTTGGATAGGTTACGTGAGACGATACCTGTCCGAATTAAATGATCACTTTGGTGCTGATCTAGCCAGTCAAGTATCCTTCACTGGCTCCCTTCCTCAATCCAAATTAGTCAATTATTATCAGCAGGCAGACATTTTTGTATTTCCGTCAGTATGTCACGAAGCATTTGGGATGCCAATTGTGGAAGCTATGGTTGCAGGTCTTCCCGTTATTGCTACCCAAGCTGGTGCTTTTCCCGAGATTGTGGAAGATGGTAAGACAGGTCTGCTGGTTGAACGGAGTAATGCTGATGCTTTAGCAGAGGCCATCTTGCAACTTCTTTCTGACCAAGAACTTAGAACATCTATGGGACAAGCTGGACATCAGCGAGCGGTTGAACTATTTTCTTTCGAGAAAGTTGTTGATGATTTACTTACGCAGTACAAGACTATTCTTTGAAAGGTAAGCATATGCGCTACGCGCAGGCTACGCCAACAGCTATCAGCTATCAGTTGCGTAGGGTGCGTTAGGGGGGCTCGCCGTCATTTTCAGCCTCGTAGCCAGCCTTGGGAAAGTCCGCCCCGTAACGCACCACCGGCTCAAACACCAAAAATGAGATGCACCCTGTTGAACTTCGGATCAGAGAATAGTAACAAGTGACAAGTTAAAAATGAACAATAAATTATCCTTAAAAACTCTGGTACGCCAGTTTTATCGTTTTCTAATCCATAGAACCAGAGTTGAGTATGACAGAAGTAATCTAAGACGCTCGGCAATTATTTTTTCACCCCATCAGGATGATGAAACCCTTGGCTGTGGTGGAACAATTATCCGTAAAAAGCAAGCCGGAGCCGATGTAAAAATTGTTTTTATGACAGATGGGTGTCAATCTCATGCTCATCTGATTCCAGAAAATCAGGTAAAATCAATACGTGCTAATGAAGCCTTAGCAGCCGCTCAAAAACTTGGTCTGCAACAGCATGATGTGCTCTTCCTGGAATTCAAAGATGGAACATTAGATAAAACCAGAAAGTTTGCTATCCAAAACGTTGCAAAAATTATTCTTAAGTATCTTCCTGAAGAAATTTTTATTCCCTACTACAACGATGGGGTGTCTGACCATAATGCTACCAATGAAATTGTCGTAGCTGCACTCAAAACAATTAAATTTGATGTGACAGTTTATGAGTATCCTATATGGTTCTGGAATCACTGGCCTTGGACAAGGGTGGAAGGGAGTAAACCAAACCTGGTCTCCTTTTTTAAAAAAACCATCATGTCAGGGTTTCGTTTACTGAATGATTTTAGATTATCTGTCTATATTGGTGATGTTTTTGATATCAAACGTACTGCCCTAGACCAACATCAATCTCAAATGAAACCACTCATTACTCATCCACGCTGGCTAACCTTGAGAGATGTTTCAGAGGGGGAGTTTTTAGACTGCTTTTTTCAAAACTATGAATTATTTCGTCGATATAGTTTGACTCATAATTCTGAATAGTAGCGATAAATTAGGCAATTTGGCAACTTCATTCAAGATAATCATGAAATCATAATTAACAAGAGTGTTCAAGATTTTTATCAGTCATATCAGTTCTGGATATATGGGGCATCATATATCCATTTTATTTTTTGTTTATCTTCTCAATTGGATAGGGAGTAGGAAGTAGGGATTAGGGAGTAGGGATTAGGGAAGTCATAATTTCCATCAATCCTAGTTTCACATCTCATTTAAAAACACTATATATAGCTTTTATCATAGCTATGAGGTACACATTATTTTTTCCCTCTTCCCTCTTCCCTCTTCCCTCTTCCCTCTTCCCTGCTCCCTGCTCCCTGCTCCCTGCTCCCTAAAACCCAGAGATTTGTACCTCATGGGTATAATACTTGCTATAAAGAAGTAACAACATGCAACAATTAAATCCACCAGAAAATTTAGTAAACAAATCCTTCACAGACTCATTCTCAGACAACTGTTGTGCAGGTAAAACCATTGGTACTAAAACTCCCAGTGGTGCAGTTCGTAAGGGTATAGATGTCGAAAAGCTGATTGGGATTGACAATGGCGCATTACGTCTCCAGCCCCTGCTAAAACCTGCGTGGGGCAGACAGGGCATTGCTTATGGTCCGTACACCCGTACCAATGGACTGGCCTTTGCAGTGTTTCTGAGCAATGGTCATAATACATCCCAGACGGAAAGGATTGAGCCCCTGACAGAACGACTCCATCGGTGGATGATTGGTCCTGAGACAGATAAACCGGCTAAACGACTTCTGCGTTGGACTTCCAGTCAGGGAAAAAGCAGGATGTTGCGAAAGCTCCTATGGTGGATTCGTAGTACCTCCAGAATTTCCAGATATTTCAAACCGTTTACATTGCCCAATATTGATGAGAATCTCGCAGTGGGTTGGTTCCCCAGGGAAGTTCCTGTTGACCCAACTGCAGAGGGAAGTGCCTTTATTGTTCATGCCACTGGGGCAGAAAATGGAGAGTTGTGGACTCGGTTGGGGGGATATCTGCTCTCAGCATTTAGGGGCTTACAAAATCTCCAGGTTTATTACATCGTAGTTCTGCGGGAAAAGGGAGCTGCCTATTATGCTGCTTCTGTTCCTAATGCTCATGGTCTTGCGGCTTACCCTAACATGCGTCCCATTGCTATTGATCCTTTCAATGATGATGCGACAGTATATGCTGGTGTATACCAAAGTATTCTGGGACAGAATGGTTTTGAAGTCGATACGCGAATATATGGCGCTAATGTAGCCCAAATTTCAGACATCGCCACCTGGTACGGTACAGCTCAGGTGGCAGATGACCTAATTGGTGATGGTTTGCTAGATGGTGCTGAAGCCGACAAGGGTGGTTTCTGGAGTGTGTCTCAAGGAAGTTATGAGTTAACAGCTGATGGTGCTAGAGCCACTCAACCGGATAGCGTCGCCATGTTGGAGTGTCCCACACCCTCTGGGCTAATCCATTTGCTGGTCGAAACCTCTACTCAGATAACTGGAGTCCGCATTGTGTGGCGTGTTCAGGATCAAAACCAATTCTGGAGTTTCCTAGCAGACGGGGACAAATGTCAACTTATGATTCAAGACCATGATAGCTGGGAATGTTTAGCTGTTAGCGATCTATGGTATTTACAGCCCTTAGCAATCAACTCCTTACAGATATTGGATGATGGTAAGACCTTTAGCCTGTATCTCAATGGCAAGTTGGTCTTTAATAAGTGCTTTACAGATACCCGCCTGGAAAACGCTACCGGTGTTGGCATCGGTGGGATTAACCCTAATAATAGTCTGTATTTTCGCTCCTTTGAGGCTCACCCACGCACTATCCCTATTCCTTCTGAACTCGACCTGGGCTCCCCTTGGGTAGTAGAGGGTACCGAAATGGCTATCACTGAAGATTTTGCTGGTGCAGCTGGGGACTTGATGGGAAAAACCACTACTAGTGGTAGCAAAGTCTGGCATCGGAATATTGGGCTAGGGGTAATTGAGCTGACTGGGAATAGTACAGCCAAAGTCCAAGCTGATGCTAAACATCCTAATCCAGGTCGCACTGCCTACACCATTGATTGGGATCACCCAGACATAGCGGATTTACAGGTAGACATTACTCCCCCTGGAACTAGACGAGGACAGGGAGAAAAAGGTCGTGGAGGGTTTATCTTTTGGCAGGATGCTGACAATTATATCACTATCAATAACTGGTTAGATGACTGTTACGGTGGTGCTTCAATGTCTTCCTTTTTCTATCTCAATGGCTTTGAAGAATTATTTGATGCTGTCTGGACAAATGTGGGTAAACGCATTTCCTGGGGTGTCTCCCATCGGCTCCGCATGATTTTTGATGGCATGAATTACATGATATTCATCAATGATGAACCACTATTGTATCGTGCCCTGACAGATGTTTATCCAGATGCGGCGCGTCTTAGAATTAATCGAGTTGGGATTGTCGCTAACTGGGAATGGGGAAATGATACAGGAAGTGTATTTCAAAATTTTGTAGCAAAGGTTTAGACTAATGAATTTATAGCGTTTCTCATAGCTATGAGGTACACATTAGTTTTTCCCTCTTCCCTCTTCCCTCTTCCCTCTTCCCTGCTCCCTGCTCCCTGCTCCCTGCTCCCTGCTCCCTGCTCCCTAAAACCCAGAGATTTGTACCTCATGGGTATAAGACTTGCTATAAGCAATCAACAGGTAACCCTTAACAATGGAGTAGGTGCAGGACTAAAATTCCATGGGGATGGTTCTAATCCTGATTTTGCACGTGGTACCTATGAACTTCCACTTCAGAAAGCCTTAGCAAGCTGCTTAAACCATGATCATATCTTCTATGATATCGGTGCCAATATTGGCTTTTTTACTATTATTGCTGCGAAGCTAGTTGGGCCATATGGACAGGTTTATGCGTTTGAGCCAGTCCCAAACAATGCTGACATTATTCTACGGAATGTGGAGCTTAATAGTTTCTCCAATGTTACTGTTTTCCCACAAGCAGTTTCTGAATCAACCGGAACCGGAGAATTGTTGCTAGCCCATCATTCAGGGGGAGCTACTTTAGCTACAGCGGGTACACCTCCAGATCTCAGGGGTGAAATGACAGTTGACCTTGTGTCTATTGATGATTTGGTGTCCCAAAAAACTTTGAAACCCCCAACGGTCGTGAAAATCGATGTGGAAGGAGCAGAAATTAATGTTTTAAGGGGGATGCTCCAAACTATTAAAGAATATCAGCCCATCCTGATTTATGAAGTAGATGATGGGAATCAAGAGTCCTTCAAACTGAAAAATCAAAGCATTGAGATGTTTATTAACTCTCTAGGATATAAAATCATGCCCCTGGAACCAGCTTATCCCAATATCCCCTGGTATGTTGGACATGCGATCGCGTTTTCAAATCTAAATTGAAAATGCTATTTTTTGTAGTAAGCATTCAGCCGTCAGCTGTCAGCCGTCAGCCGTTAGTGGTCAGCTTATTGTATTCAAAAGCTGTTCGTAAAGTAGCGTGCCCATAGCGCATAAGCTAATGGCTGATAGCTGATAGCTGATAGCTGATAGCTGATAGCTGATAGCTGATAGCTGATAGCTGATAGCTGATAGCTGATAGCTTACGAATTCTAAGCAAATTCTAAAATATGCTCAGCAGTAACTTGAGCTTGTTCCAAGTGAGGCACATGACCACAGTCTTTAATCCAGATTAATTGAGATTGTGCGATCGCATCCTTAAACTTACTAGCAGCAGCAGTCCCTAAAATTTGGTCATGGTCACCCCACAAAATTAGAGTTGGCTGGCTAATCTGAGCCAGCTTATCTCCAAAATCACCATAACCACCACTTTTGGTAAACGCAATCAAGGCTTGATTCCAACCAGGCATTTCTAGGTGCAATGCAGCACAAATTCGGGCATCTTCAGAGGCCCAACCTTTATCATAGTAAGCGTTTCTACTTATACTTTGTCTTACCTTGGGATTAGCCAAAAATGCTGTCGCTAGGTAGCCTAAGGGAGGAAATAAGAACTTCCCAATCGGGGGAGCCTTGGTACAGCCAGCGCTATCTATTAATACTAACTGTTTAACTACCTGGGGGTAAGTGAGGGTAAAATCAATCGCCGCTGCACCTCCCATCGAGGCTCCGACTACAATCACTGGTGTTCTAATCAGGGTTTTCCAGAAATAATAGAGATGGGTTGCGATCGCATTTGGACTAAATGGAGTCCCTGCCATGCGATCCGTAAACCCAAAACCCAACAAATCCACTGCCCAGCTTTCATTTTCCTGAGCCAGCAGTGGTAGCAAGCGGCGTAATTCTAGCAGGGAACTATCGAAGCCATGGAGTAACAGAATCGGCGTGCCACCCTTACCCTGATTAACGTAAGTTGTGGCAATGGCCTGTGGACTCAGGGGAGTTGAGATAGCTTGACGCTCAATACTCTGAGCAAGAACAATCGAGCTAGACTCAACTAGCTGCTCGGTGTTGGAGGGAAGAAAATCAGGAAACATCAGTTGAATTGCTGTAATCAGAGGACAATCCTGATTTTCCCCCTCACAAGCGCAATTATGTTAGTCAGTGCTTACCCGAGCGGGGTTTGATTCAATAGCCTACCCTGATTCATAGGAACTAACAGACCTATGGATTGATGCAAGGGTAACGGTTGCAGTAAACCCTGCCTACAAAGCGCCAAAATTGTGATTTTGCTGATTTTACAAATGATTTAGAATTGCTATAACGTTTTTAGGACTCATGAGGTACACATAATTGTTTGAATATTGGCTCTTGCCTCTTCTCTTTTACCTGCTCCCTGCTCCCTGCTCCCTGCTCCCTGCTCCCTGCTCCCTAAAACCTAGATATTTGTACCTCATAAGTCCTAGAATTGCTATAGATATCATTACTACGAGAAACGCTATAAATTTTTTTTAAACTATGTTAATAAATTTGAATTTTATCAAACCGTTGCTGTTCCCTATTCCGAGACCAGAACTTCTCAAGTCTTAACAGTTAACGTTAATTGTTTCCGACTACTTAGCTATAGAAAAATAGCATTTTCAACCAGACTCTCCCAACTCCTGATTGGATCTGATCAGGATTTCTGGGAAAACTTAGGATAAAATCCAAATGGAGATCAGAGGATAACTGTGTCTCAAGACCTATTGCAAAACCGAGACTACACTATAATTCTGGCTAGAAATGCCTCTAAAACCTTTGGAACCCTGCCTGGACTAGACAAGCAGTGGTTGCTAGCTCAGGAGTCTATTATCGCCTTGGCAAAGAAATGTGAGGAACTCGATCCAGACGGACTCACTATTTACATTGCATCTACTCCCTATCAAAAATATGACAACACCACTAGTCAGGCATTAGTTGACCTCTTTGAGCAGCCCTATGGTTCAGACAGCATCAATCTGGTTGAGCCGCTCAAAGTTGCAGTTGATGATCACTTTAGCCGTAAATCCCGCCAGCAGACAAAAGCAAACGGTGACATTATTATCGTCATCCTCGATAGTGAACCAAAGCCACGGATGGCTCTAGTCAAATTGCTAGTGGCAGCAACTAAGAAGATGGATTCTCAGGAAGAACTGGGTGTGATGTTTGCCCAAGTGGGGGACGATCCCATTACTCGTGGTTTTCTAACGGCTTTAGATGATGATTTACATGCTGCGGGAGCTAAGTTAGACATTGCGGACACTAAGCTTTTGTCAACGATGGAGGAAAGTAAAATTACCAAGTTTTTGCTTGATGCCCTATATGATTAGGATGTAAGCATTCAGCGGTCAGCTCTCAGCCGTCAGCTATCAGCTATCAGGTTATGGGTATTAGCTGATTGGTTTGATGAAAATGAAAGCTTACCACTGAAAACGGTTAAAATCTCAAAAGTATGTCTAAACCGACCAATATCAATAAGATTCTGATTGAACGTCCTAGCGAAGAGCATCTTGATAACTTAGGTGTCTCAAATTGGCCAATTTGGACAAAGGAAGTCTCGGAATTTCCCTGGACTTATGATGATCCAGAAACGTGTTACTTGCTAGAGGGTGAAGTAGTTGTCACCCCAGATGGCGGTGAACCAGTTCAAATTGCCAAAGGAGATTTGGTAACTTTCCCAGCTGGAATGTCTTGCACCTGGAAGATTCTATCTAATGTTAGAAAACACTATCAATTTGGCTAGAAGTTTGAGGGAATTTTGTATAAGATTTTAGAGGTTGTCTGAGAAGTCTCATTTGCTACATCCAAGCCCCCTAAATCCCCCAATTTTGGGGGACTTTTACCAGCAAATGGATTCTTGTTCCCCCCAGAATTGGGGGGCTAGGGGGGCAAAATTCAATAA
>NZ_JAAHHM010000052.1:0-46192 GCF_010692445.1 Moorena sp. SIO3E8
CGATTCCCGATTCCCGATTCCCGATTCCCGATTCCCGATTCCCGATTCCCGATTCCCGATTCCCGATTCCCGATTCCCGATTCCCGATTCCCGATTCCCGATTCCCGATTCCCGATTCCCGATTCCCCTAGACAAGATTTCCAAGACCAGCGATTAAGCCCTGACAGACACCAGTCAGAAAATCTAAATCTAGGGTATCAATGCGATCGCTTGGTTGATGGTAATGGGGATTGCGCAGAAATGCTGTATCGGTTACCATCAACGCTCGATAACCTTGGTCCCAAAATGGAGCGTGGTCACTGAGTCTGGTCTGAGGAACCATTTCCCCTCGTGATGGTACTGGTAAGCACTGACAAGGGATCCCAGCTTGGCGGATACGGCGAGCTAAATGCCTAAAATCAAGGATTGTTGGCAAGTTTCCTACTAAGGCAATGAAATCCCCCTGATTGGGGTAAAAGTATTTTAGTCCTGGTGGGTAGGTTTGGGAATTGGGAGTGCGATCGCAATACCCTAACATTTCCAAAGACAGCATTAACCGCAAGGGTTGTTGTTGTTCTTTTAAATAAGCAGCATAGGCAGCACTTCCGAGCAATCCATACTCTTCCATATCAAATGCTACCAGTCGGACTGGGTGTGTAGGCGCTTGAGTGGCAAAGGCTCTAGCTAACTCCAAGAGCACCACTACACCGGTAGCATTATCATCTGCTCCTGGGGTTCCAGGTACCGCATCATAGTGAGAGCCAATTAAAATCGGAGCAAACTGTTGCGGTCTCGCCTCTTTTCCTGGTAGATTCAGAATCAGATTATAATGAGTTTTGCCCGACACCTGAAACTCGTGAATTTCAACAGTTCCCCACTGTTCTAATTCTTGGCGGATGTACTCCTGGACATAGAAATGTCCCCCAGATGCGATATACGGATCGCGTCCGCGTACTATCTGACTTAGGTGGGTGATTAGACGTTCTTTTAGATCCAAACTACTTTAATCAGGAACAAGATAATAAACTAATCTTACCATCTGGGTATTTGGGCGCGGCTACCCGATTGTAGTCCAAATTCCTGATTATGAGATATAATTAGATTAAACTATTCCGATATTTTTTCTCGTGTCCAGGTAGATTCAGTATTACATAGTGTTGGCTAAAAGCCAACACTTGATTCTCCTGGATAACGAGACTTCCTAATTTTTTGAATTTTGAGTAGATGTAGTTGCTTAGGGTAAGTTAGGGACGGGGTCACCCTCGTTTTCCGCAGTTTAATGATTAACCCAGAGTTTATGGCGTTGCTGATTCTGGGTATGGTTTCGCCCCCCTAGCCCCCCAATTCTGGGGGGAACAAAACTCTTAAAGTCCCCCAAAGTTTGTGGATTTAGGGGGCTTTCATAAAACCAGATAATCGCGCATTCATTCCTTAATTCAGCAACGCCGAGTTTATAGGGGCTATAATGAGCATTACACAAAGCATTGTAACACCAAAAAAACTCTGTTAAATCGGGGATTAAGGAAATGGTTCACAAGATTGCTCTTTTCAATCACAAAGGTGGCGTTAGTAAAACGACAACAACCTTTAACTTAGGCTGGATGTTAGCCTCGAAGGGAAAAAGAGTAATTCTGGTGGATACTGACCCACAATGTAACCTTACCGGAATGGTGCTTGGATTCTCGACAAAGAAAGAGCTAGAAGAAGCTTACAAGACAAATCAACACATAAAAGCTGGTTTAGAACCAGCTTTTGAATCACAACCTCGATTGATAAAGGCAGTTGAGTGTATACCAATAGAACGGCAGGAGGGTTTGTTTTTATTGCCAGGGCACGTTGGGCTTGCTGAGTATGAAGTTACCTTAGGTATTGCTCAGCAGTTAAGTGGTTCTATTCAAACTCTTAAAAATCTTCCTGGCTCTATTTCCTATCTTCTTGATAAAACAGCAGATAAATTTTCTGCTGACTATATTCTGATTGATATGAGTCCAAGCTTAAGCTCAATTAATCAGAATTTACTGATGACAAGTAATTTATTTATAATTCCTACAAGTCCGGATTTATTTTCCGTTATGGCAATTGATTCATTGGCAACCATTCTACCTAAATGGAATCAGTGGGCAAAGAAAGCCAGTGAATTGCAAGTTCTCAAGGAAGCTGATTATCCATTTCCAAAAGTTAATCCTCTCTTTCTTGGAACAATTATTCAAAATTATCGAATTAGGAACAAAAAACCATCTGCTGCTTTCCAGAAATGGATGGATCAGATTAAAGATGCTATTGAAGATAGACTGTTTCCAGCATTAAGCCGTGAAGGCATGGTTTTTACTCAGCAAGTTTATTCTGAACAAGAAATGGGAGATGATTTCTGCCTCATAAAAATATCAGATTTCAATAGCCTCATTCCTATTTCTCAAGAATATCAAACACCTGTATTTGATGTAACAGCTGAACAAATTAGGCTAACTGGCAATTCTTTAACAAATACTCTAGAGGCTCAAAGCAAATTTAAGGAATCTTTTTCCACATTAGCAGATAAGGTAATTAATCTAACTTCTAATGCAGTCCGCGCTTGATCACTTCCATATCAGCATCAGTCGTGTTCGAGATTTGATAGCTGTTCATAATTATGTTAAAACAAAATCTACATCTGCTCTCGATCTTTCAGACATTTTGAGAGCAACACTGGTGCTATCTGTCAGTGCATTAGATTATTATATTCATGAAGTAGTGAGATTATAAATGCTAGAAAGTCACCGTGGAAATCGCTCAGATACTCCAGCATTTTATCGGTTTAAAATTTCCTTGGGAAGTGTGCGTGAAGGTTTAAATGTTGCTTCAAATATAGACTCTTGGTTAGAAAATGAAATTCGACAAAAACACAGCTATAAAAGCTTTCAGCAGCCAGAAAATATAGCAGATGCCATTAGATTAATTTCAGATAAAAAATTATGGTAAGAAGTTGGTAAGGTGATGGGTAAACCGGCAAAATAGATTAAACAAAAGTTGAGCATTATCGTCGATCGTAGAAATAAAATTGCTCATGAAGCTGACATAAATCCAACACTAGGACTAGGTGATAGATGGCCGATCAATGAGAAACTTGTTAATGATGCTGTTGATTTCATTGAAGAGGTTGTTGAAAGTATTCATGCTGTTATTTCAATCCACTAAAATAGCAACAGTAGCTAACACCCGGTTGATGCGTAATTTTGGAGCAAGGTATCGGATATCTTATCAAGTTTATGGCTTGGACTATCTGCTAACGTGGAATTGTAAACATATTGCCAATGCCCAAATTCATAAAAAGTTAGCCCAAATTAGCTTTGATGCTGGATACGAACTGCCGACCATTTGTACACCTTATGAACTAATGGGAGAATAAAGATGTGGAAGGATGAAATTCTCGAAGAAATCCACAAAATTCGAGAACAACATGCCAAGTCTTTCAACTACGACTTACAAGCAATTTGTGATGATGTGCGACGGAGGCAAACTGAAAGTGGCAGGCAAATCATTTCAAGCCCCTTGAGACAACCTCGTTGGCACGAGCAGCACAACAACGCCGTGCAGCCGACCATTTGAGTGCAATCGACCCTTAAGCAAATCAACCGTAGCATCAGACACATCCCCACTAAGAGATAATAAACAGATAACTGGCAACTGTTAATTAATTGCTATTTGTTAACAGTTGACGATTGACTGTCAACTATTAATCCTCAAGCGTCAATCGTCAACCGTGAACACAAAAGCAATCAACTAAACTACAGCGTTTTTCATAACTATGAGGTACACAAGATTTTTTCACTATTCCCCTCCTGGGAGGGGTTAGGGGTGGGTTACTATTCCCTGTTCCCTGTTCCCTGTTCCCTAAAACCCAGGAATATGTACCTCACCCAATTGAAAACTGCTCGACAAAATAGCTTAATCGGTACCAACAACTTCCTTGACAGACTCAGCCTGAGATCCCTCCAGACGTGGACCATAAGTTTGTACTACTTTTGAAGCAAAATAGTTTCCCCAACGTGCTGCTTGCTTAGTGGTCAAACCATTGGTGAGTCCAAACAACACACCACCCGCAAAGGCATCACCAGCTCCTACGCTATCCACGGCCTTAGCTGGGAATCCAGGCACCTCGAAAATTGTTTTATTTTCCGCCACTAAACAACCATTAGGACCATCAGTGATAAAAGCTGTATCCACTAACTCGCCTATTTTACCAGCACAATCAGACAAGGATTCCACTCCACAGAAGTGGCGTGCTTCTGCCGCGTTACAGAATACCACATCACAATAATCTGTAATCAAGTTACGGAAATCATCTGCAAAATTCTCTACTAGAAAGAAGTCGGAAAAGGTAAAAGCACTCTTTACTCCTTTAAGCTTGGACTGTTCCATCGCCTCAATACAAGCTTTGCGAGTGTGATCCCCCGTCCAGAGATAGCCCTCAACGTAGCTATATTTGCATTGGCTGAGTCGTTCTACATCAATATCAGTAGGAGCCAAAGTAGTAGACACTCCGAGATGAGTACACATAGTACGCTCAGCATCAGGCGTAGTTAGAATCACAGAGGTACCAGTCGGACCATTAGATAGCTCAGCTGGATGCACATCAAACTGAATCCCTGCCTTCAATAAGTCTTGTCGGTAGAATTCCCCATTGGTATCTCTAGAGACCTTACCGGAATAGAAGCCTTTACCACCACTTTGAGCGATCGCAATCATAGTATTAGCAGCGGAGCCTCCTGAGCTCAGTTCCAGAGAAACATGCTCAAGATTGTGTAGAATCATAGCCTGCTTTTGGGCATCCATCAAAGTCATTGCCCCTCGATTCAGGTCATTTTCCCGGATAAAATCATCATCCACCAGTGCCAGAATATCGACTAAAGCATTTCCGACACCAAAGACATCAATAGGTCTTGACTGTTGAGAGTTTTCTGTCATTTTCTTCCAATCCCACTAATCATTCATAAAAAATCCAGGGAAATTTTAACTCTCCCCTGGCTTAATCAGACAACTTTGACACTCCCCGCTCGCTTTGTGACGGGGATTCTTGGTTCAAAGAATCGACTTGCTGTGACAAGTTTGCACCAGCCACAGTAGAGGCCAAATCTCCCCAAGCGTTTGGGTCATTTAAGACCAAAGTTCCGACATGCCCTGCCGTACTTAATGCTCTTTCTAATATGTTAATTGCAGCATTATGGTCTCTATCTAGCGAACAACCGCATTGACAAACATGGGTTCTCGTTGATAGAGATTTTTTAACTACTTCACCACAATTAGAACAATTTTGACTAGTATAGGCAGGGTTGACCGCAACAGTTACCTTGCCAAACTTATTGCCAAAATATTCCATCCATTTCCGGAATTGATACCAACCTGCATCATTAATAGACTTCGCAAGACAATGGTTTTTTACCATGTTATTGATCCTTAAATTTTCATAGGCGACCAAGTCGTTAGACCGGACTACGCAACGTGCAAGTATCTTTGCATGTTCTTCACGCTGCCTACTTATTTTAAGGTGTGTCTTGCCTAGCTTATTAATCGCTTTCTTACGGTTAGCAGAGCCTTTATTTTTCCGATAAACTCGACGTTGATAGAATTTTAGACGCTTTTCTCCCTTCCGATAAAAACGAGGATTAGGGACAGTATTGCCATTAGAATCGGTATAAAAGTCCTTTAAGCCAACGTCCAAACCAATAGTAGTACCTGTTGCTGAGACAGACTCATTAATATCAGTATTAATGCAAAACTGAACATAGTACCCATCGGCTCGACGGACTATCCTGACTCGTTTAATTAGCTTTTTGTCAAAGTGCCACAAGTCCCATGTTCCTTTGAGTTTGAGTTTTCCTATCCCTTTTTTGTCACTAAAAACAATAGACTTCTTGTCTGGGCATAATTTCCAGCCTGTAGTTTTGTATTCTACTGAGTGACAATGCTTTTTGAATCTAGGAAAACCCTTCTTGCCGGGCACTTTTTTCTTACAGTTATCGTAGAAGCGGACGATTGATGACCAAGCTCGTTCAGCACAGGCTTGACGAGCCATAGAGTTCAATTCATTGGCAAACGGGAACTGCTTCGCCAAAACAGTACAATATTTATTAAGGTCTAATTTTCCAACACCTTTATTGTCCATCCAATAGCGAATACAGCTATTGCGAACAAACTTAGCTGTTCTGATCGCCTCATCTATTGCTGAATATTGCTTTGGTTTCCCGTATGCTTTGAACTCTAAAACAATCATTATTATCGACCTTTTACTACCTATTTTATTCGACAACGGTCAGAGTAAGATTCCCGAATCCAAAAAATCTTTTTCTCACGGCGCGTCAAGCCCCTATCTCGCTGTCATCCCCGGTCTAAAGACACGGGGTTTTCAGCTTCGTAGAGTCTTGATAAAGTAATGATATTTTTTTCGGTTGAATACTTATCATGGAAGGTTATTCGTCAATTTAAAATTGAACATTGAAAGTAAGCATTCAGCATTCAGCAGTCAGCGGTCAGCTTATTTTATTCAAAAGCAATTAGTAGCGTGGCACAGGCTTTGGCCTTGGCCTTTGGCCACGCGGGGCGCGTTTGGCCACGCTGTGCGAACGACGCTGGCACTTTCCCCATAAACACCTCAATTAGTGTGGGCCTAGCCCATTAGCTGATAGCTGATAGCTGATAGCTGAATGCTTACCATTGAAAATTATCAGTGAAAATTATCAGTGCTCTATCGCTAATTAACAAAACAGGATTTAAGGTAAGGATTAAGCTCACGGCTGATAGCTTAATCCTTACCTGTATTGTGCAACGCTTTATTTAGACGTGATAGCAAGAACACTTAATTTAGGATCATCCATAACCTGGATCCCTTCTGGCAAGACTAACTCGTAAATGTAGAACATCTTACCCTGTTCCAAATTTGATATATCAATATCAATGCTTTCGGGAATTTTATCTGGGGGACATTGCACTTTTACTGTTGTAAGCCTTTGCTGCAAAATTCCACCTTGCTTAACTCCTACCGCTTCTCCCACTAGCTTCAGAGGTACAACAACCTCTACTTTATTTTGAGAAGCCACCGAGAAAAAACTGAGGTGGTACAGGGAATTTTTCCAAGGATGAGATTGTATCTCCCGCAGCAGAACTGGACCATTCCAGGAAAGGTCAGGAATAGAGAGCTCTATCAGGGTATTATTCACCGAGGCTGTTTTAAGCAAGTCTTCTGCTGCTTTAGCCGTCATAGTTAGGGATACAGATTCTGCACCATTGTGACCGTAAAGTACGGTGGGAATCAAGCCAGAACGGCGTAAGGCTCTCGGCTTACTACCTTCTGGTCGCTTTTGACATTCTACAGTAACATTCATCGGTAGGACTTTAACTCTTCGAGATAACGTAGCCAATTTAATGGCGATTATTGGTCAGCTACCGGTCGATTCCGCCACCGAGGGAGGTGCTGACCTAAATGGTAAGTCAGGGTGTTTAATCGAATCGGAAACTGGTGACATTTAAACTCTCCAACTGATGCCCTGACGCCTTGACGCCCTGACACCCTGACGCACTTAAACTCCCGAAGTTATCGGTGTACCGCTAGCATCCAATAGTGCTCGCTTTGGACCGTGGATTGGGTCTTCCACAATAATTGTCTGGTCGCGGCTGGCTCCTAAGGAAACCACAGCAATGGGAACTTTCATCAGTTCTGCCAGGAATTTAAGATAATCCAAGGCTTCGGTGGGTAAATCCTCTAAAGACCGACATTCAGAAGTAGATGTTTGCCAACCGGATAGGGTTTTGTAAACAGGCTGGCATCGGGAAAACACGCTAGTGCTGCTAGGAAATTCCTGACTGATTTCACCGTCAATTTCATAGGCGACGCACACCTTAATTTCTTCAAAGGTATCGAGTACATCCAGTTTGGTGATCGCTAGACAGTCAAGACCATTAATCCGAACAGCATAGCGACCAATGACGGCATCAAACCAGCCACAACGGCGGCGGCGACCGGTGGTTGTCCCAAATTCTGATCCTAGCTCACAAAGTAACTCTCCTTCTCGAGTGTGGATCTCTGTGGGAAACGGTCCTTCTCCGACTCGGGTTGTGTAAGCTTTTGCCACACCAATCACCCGATCAATCATTGTCGGTCCTACACCAGATCCCACACAAGCTCCGCCAGCAACTGGATTGGAAGAGGTGACATAAGGATAGGTGCCATGATCCAAATCTAGCAGTGTTCCTTGAGCGCCTTCAAACAGAATATTGCGTTTTTGCTCAATCGCCTCATAAATCTTCAAGGAACTATCGACCACATAAGAGCCTAGCCGTTCAGCATACTCCTGGTATTGCTTGATCACAACAGCTGGGTCTAACGGCGGTATATTATAGAGCTTCTCTAAAATAGCGTTCTTATAATTAATCGTCCAGGTTAATTTTTCTACCAATACTTCCGGATCCATCAGGTCAATGATCCGAATACCAGCACGCTCTGATTTATCCGCATAGGTCGGACCAATGCCACGACCCGTGGTACCAATTTTCTGCCTACCCCGGTGCTCTTCCGATGCTTGGTCAATCAATCGATGATAAGGCATCGTGACATGGGCTATGTTTGAAATCAGCAGATTTTTAGTGGAAATGCCCAGTGCTTCAAGTTGGTCAAGTTCGGCAATTAAAACTTCTGGGTCAATAACTGTACCGGAACCAATAATACACTCTGTATCCGGATACAAAATTCCAGAAGGTATCAGGTGCAGTTTAAACGTTTGACCTTGAACAACAACTGTATGCCCAGCATTGACGCCCCCCTGGTAACGGACGACTACATCTGCTGAACGACTCAGCAGATCTGTTATTTTGCCTTTTCCTTCATCGCCCCACTGGGCACCAATTACAACAACGTTAGCCAAGGGTTTATTTTGAATGCTAAAGTTTATCCACCTGATAATTATGAACAGTGGTTGTGACTGCTGTCAACTTTACTGTTGGTGATCTACCCAGAAACTGGAGCAACGAGAGTAACATAAGTTAGTCTTGACGTAGAATCGCCACTCCAATGTCTTTTAGACTTTACCTATGTACTCTTATCAGTCATTTTTAACAAAAAAACTTCTTCAATGAAAATTTTGTTAGTGGAAGATGATATTCTCCTTGCTGAAAATTTATCCGAAGCCCTCACCAACCAACGTTATGTGGTTGATATGGTTACCAATGGCGAAATTGCTTGCCAGCAATCCCAAATGCTTGATTATGATTTGATGGTCCTAGATGTGACTCTGCCCAAGCTCGATGGCTTTGGTGTTTGTCGAAAATTGCGAGCCCAAGGCAATCAAATGCCGATTCTAATGTTGACGGGTCGTGATACCACTAATGATAAAGTCAAGGGTCTAGATGCAGGGGCTGATGATTATCTAGTTAAGCCCGTTGACTTACCAGAATTATTTGCGCGGATTCGGGCTCTGCTGCGTCGAGGTCAATCTATCGCACCACCAGTGCTTAAGTGGGGCGATTTGCGTCTTGACCCGAGTACCTATGAAGTAAGCTATGATCACCAACTTATCCACTTTACCCGTAAGGAGTATAGTTTACTCGAATTTTTCCTGCGCAACGGTCGGCGGGTACTGACTCGTAGTGTAATTATCGAGCACGTCTGGTCTTTTGAAAACCCTCCCGAAGAGGAGACGGTCAACGCTTACATCAAAAGTTTGAGGCGCAAACTGAGATTAGCTGGCGCACCCAGAGATTTGATTGAAACCGTTCACAGTGTGGGATATCGCCTTAAACAGTTAAGTGCTGAACCAGTTAAACAGTTAACTCCTGAACCAGTTAAACAGTTAAGTGCTGAACCAGTTAAACAGTTAACTCCTGAACCAGTTAAACAGTTAACTCCTGAACCAGAGGAGTAACACTAATGATTTTTTCCTCCGGATTGAGTTTGGCAATGGGATCGCCTGTGCCATCTTTTCCCCAAATCGGAACCGATTCCATTGCTAAACGCTTACCGCCAACGGAAGTGACTACCATGACCTCATTGGCGATGGAATCGGTGACCATGCTGACCAAAGCATCTTTAGCGGTCTTAAACTGTAGCGCTTGAGTTCCCAGGTCTCCCCGATTAGCCAACCTGATCGCCTGCGCGGGGAGGCGCTTTCCATACCCCTGCTCAGACACCAGTAAGAGGTTTTCCTCTTCCCCTAAAACAACACAGCCAACCAGCTTTTCTTTACCCTTTAGCCGCAAGGCTTGATTTCCTTGAGCACTGCGTCCCATAATCGGTAACTGTTTGTCATTAATCTCAAAGCGCAACAGCCGTCCATTGCTGGTTGCTACCACCACTTGTGTAGCTGTAGTAGTAGATAGGTTAGCATACTGTAGCTGATCCTCATTTCTGAACTTGGTAAGCAACATACCACGGTTCGTTAGTTTGGTCAACTCAGACACTGATATACGCTTAATTTTACCTTGGTGAGTCAGCAAAACTAGGGTGAAGTTTTCTAAGTCATCTGGCACCCTAAAGTGAGCCACAACTGTTTCTGATTGAACCGAAGTTGGCAGCAACTTTACCAAGGGAATGCCCTGCTTGCGTCCAGCTGCTGGTGGAATATCTCTAATTTTGACTGGGTAGGCTTTGCCAGAAGCAGTGATTACCATTAATTCTTGTGTAGTGAGCGACAGCTGAGCCTCAACTACAAAGTCCTCCCCTTGTTTAATTGACTTCGGTAATTTTGGCTGTGTTGTGGCACTTTGCCGTTGTATATACCCTTGGTAGGTAAATTCTAGAAGTGTTTGTTCTGGCTCAGTTGGAGCATTAGGTAGGGTATCAGGAGTTTTTTGGGGTTGAGCAGATTTCTTACTCTTGTGTTGAGGAGCTATCGGTTGTTCTTGCTGTTCTTCAGTGGAAGCAATAGAGTTGATTAGGGTACGGCGAGGATCACCGTACTTCCGTTTAAGCGATCGCAAATCTTTCTTCAGGGCTTTGAGCAATTCCCGCCGATCATTGAGTAATTGTTGCAGCTGTTCCAGGCGCTGGGAAAGTTCCTCACGCTCGGTCTCTAACTTTTCTCGTTCTAAGCCAGTTAGCCGTCGCATGGGCATGGCCAGAATTGCGTCAGCCTGGATTTCACTTAAGTTTAACTGATTTTGCAGGGAAAGCTTAGCGGTGGTACCATCAGGAGCATTTCTGAGAATGTCAATCATGGCATCCAGCTGATTGAGGCTAGCCAGTAACCCGTCTACCAGGTGAAGACGTCTTTCTTTCTGGGACTGCTCATAGGTATATTGGCGGGTTAGAGTCTGTTCTCGGAAGCTAATAAATGATTCTAACAACTGCCGCAGGGTAAGTTGTCGGGGTTGTCCATCTACCAAGGTCAGCAGGATAGCACCAAAGTTTGTTTGCAGGGGAGTTTGCTTATACAACTGCTGGAGAACCACTGATGGCTGAGCATCTCGTTTGAGTTCCACCACCACCCGCATCCCTTCGCGATCGCTTTCATCTCGGATATCGCTAATCCCTTCTATACGCCCTTGATTGACCAAAGCTGCCACTTTTTCAATCCAGGCGGCCTTATGCACCTGATAGGGCAACTCACTCACTACAATTGCCCTGCGTTGCCCCCGTTTCCCTCGACCGACTTGAATGGTTTCAAGCTTGGTGATGCCTCGAATGGGTATACTGCCACGACCCGTAGTATAGGCATCCCGAATCCCCTCAGCTGCCACAATTTCCCCCCCAGTGGGAAAATCGGGTCCGGGAATTAATTTCCAGAGTTTTTCATCTGCTAAATCGGGACGGTCAATCAGAGCAATCAAGCCATCTACTATCTCTACCAAATTGTGAGGAGGAATATTGGTTGCCATGCCCACAGCAATGCCAGAGCAACCATTGAGCAACAAGATTGGTAATTGTGCCGGGAGTACAACTGGCTCTTGCTGGGAGCTATCAAAGTTGTCGATAAAATCAACCGTTGCTTCCCCAATTTCTGACAATAGGGCTTGAGCGCCCACGGGAGAAAGTCGGGTTTCAGTGTAACGCATGGCTGCTGGTGGATCATTATCCACCGAACCAAAATTGCCATGACCGTCCAGGAGGGGATAGCGGGTGGAAAAGTCCTGGACTAACCGCACCATCGCTTCATACACCGCTTGGTCACCGTGGGGGTGATATTTACCCAACACATCCCCAACCACACGAGCACATTTCCGGTATGGTCGATCTGGGGTTAACCCTAATTCGTGCATCGCATATAGGATACGTCGATGTACGGGCTTAAGCCCATCACGGACATCAGGTAAAGCACGCCCCACAATCACACTCATGGCATATTCAAGATATGACCGTTGCATCTCCAAATGTAGGGCTGTGGGAATGACATTACTGTTTTCCAGTAGGTTCAGCTGTTTTGCCATCAAAAATCCTCCAATGCAGAATTGACAACAGGGTGTTGGGGTTTAGGGTATAGGGAAATTGCACGCTCGTTAAGGCTACGGTACTCGAAAAGATAGGGAAGATCTGGAGTTGAGAATTTTTTCTTCAGCTATCAGCTATCAGCTATCAGCTATCAGCTATCAGCTATCAGCTATCAGCTCTCAGCTATCAGCTCTCAGCTATCAGCTATCAGCTCTCAGCTCTCAGCTATTGAATAAAATAAGCTGACGGCTGACGGCTGACGGCTGACGGCTGACGGCTGACGGCTGACGGCTGACGGCTGACGGCTGACGGCTGAATGCTTACATAAAATTTGAGCATCTGGTTCCAAAGCCGATTTCCCGCCTTAAGATAGTGGTGGGTTTTGCCAAGCTAAAGTATGAGCATGACTCAAATAAACAGGCTCAAGGAAAACCCAGCCAGAAGCTTCGCTTCCCGCAGGTGCGACCCGTGGCGAATTAAATTCGCATTAGTTAGGCGCACCTAAAATTCCTTGTGCCCACTGTCCCCAAGACACTATAATCTAGGTTTGGATGCAGTTAAGGAAGGCTTTTTCCAGGAGCGTCAGCTTACCTGGTATTAAGCAGCCTATCACCTGTATTAGTCCAATGAACATTACTAGTTACCTAAGGATTTGGGAAAAGTAGACTTGAGAAGATGACATCTTGCATTTGAAATAGCAACATGACAGATTCCCTGTCAAACTTATGATCAAATGACACTTTTGCCAAAAATGACACTCTTGATCCAAGACCCATGAAAACCGTTCTGATTGTCGAAGATGATCCGATTAATGCTCGTGTTTTTTCCAAGATTCTCAGTAAGCGGGGCGGTTTGAATGTAAAGCATACTGAAGATGTAGAAGAAGTAATGCAGATAGCCCAAGCTGGGGAGGCAGACATTATCTTGATGGATGTTTCCCTAGCTCATAGTGTTTATCAGGGTAAATCAGTAGACGGCATTAAGATTACCCAAATGCTTAAGGCTGATGCTGAAACGTCCCAACTGCCAATTATTCTGGTCACTGCTCATGCGATGGAAGGGGATCGAGAAAACTTTCTTAAGCAAAGTGGTGCTGATGACTACATCTCCAAACCTGTTGTTGACCATCAAAAGTTTGTTGATCAGATCATGGCTCTATTGCCCCAGGACAATTAAATTCCTGTCTTGAAAATTGCCAATCTTAAACCACTGCCCTTGAGATGATTGCCCATGTTTGGCTGCCATCCCTCCCCTATTGGCAATTGATAGAGATCAAGCACTATTTTTAGGAGTCACCCATGACAGGTGGAGTTGAGCTACTTAGGGTAGACCTTGACTCTGGATAATGGTGGCTTGAATTCTGGGATTTTCCAGAAACTTTTTGGTTTCAGAAAGCAGGCGCTTACCCCACAGGTTTTCTTTAAGAAACTCTAAATTAGCATAGCGGCTATCTAGGCGGATTGCCGCTTCTCCCATTAATAGTGCCTTTTCAATATCCCCTTGGGCATACAGAGCCACAGCGATCGCAAGTTGAGGTTCTGCCGCCTCTTTATCAATCCCTATGGCTGCTTCCCATTGTTTAATGGCACTCTCCACATCTCCTTGTTCATAGTTGACCAACCCAATATTGTTAATGGCTGGCCAAAAGCTTTTGTCTTGGGCAACAGCTTTGTTGTAAGCATCGATTGCTTCAGGATACTGATTGAGCATATAGTAAGAGTTACCCAAGTCAAACAGGGCTTCTGGCACATCGGGTTTGAGTTTTAATCCCGCTTTCAACTGAGCGATCGCTTTTCTATAGTCGCTTTTTTGGAAATACGCTGACCCCAAGGTGAACAGCACCCCAGCTTCATCTGGTGCCAGAGAGTAAGACTTTTGCAAGGCTTCTATGCCTTGATCCAACTCTTGGGACTGTACATACAAGGTTCCCAAGATAAACCAGGTTTGATAGGTGTTGGGGGCAAGTTGAGTAGCTAACTTGGCTTTAGGCAGCGCCAGGTCGTATTGTTGAAAGCGGACTAACTGAATGGCTTCCTGAGCCAGAGTTAAGCCCTGCTGTTCGAGTTCCTCTGAATCCAATTTTAGGGTATAGGGAATGAGTGCTTGTCCAGCAACTGGTGCTGACCAACTCATCAAACCCATCAGAACAAGAATAGATAGTAATGGAATAGATTTAGGCACGGTACAGCCTCAAAGAACAATGAGCTTAATGTGAATCTACAGGTTACGCAACTACTGAGAGTAATCCGGAAGGAATATAGCTCTAGCTTTACCCTCACGATAGGACTTTCCTGCTTCATCTGTCATCCTAGAGGATCCGAGCAAGGTAAGTGTGGGGGGGTCGGGAATCGGGAGTCGGGAGTTGGGAGTCGGGAGTCGGGGGTGTTGGGAACGGGCAAGATGCCCATTCCACACAAGATGCTTATTTCACCATGATGCTCCTTCCACCAAGATGCCTATTCCACAAAACTATTAAAATCATCCTGCATTTATGCAATGCTCAATTTTGGTATTGCTGAATCAAAGAATAAAATTCTTCCACCAAGGTTTTTGAGTATAAATACTGATTTTTGGATTTAACCAGTGATGCCACATCACTTTTCTATAGGAAACATTAAAATATATTTGTTGGGTCAGGGATAATATAGCGTATATCGTACTGATGAGATACAGTATTTTTCCAGGCTGATTACCTTAAAAGCCTATTGAATTAAAATCATAAGCTTTGTATTTCAGAGCAATAACAATTTCTATATGAGCGAAGATAGTATTCCAACATACTTCCTAAAAAAAATTCAAGAAGTAAGAAAAAAACTTGAAATACTGGATTTGAGTAATGCATATCGAACCCAACTATTTTAAATTAAGCGGCAATAAAAAACAAATGTATTGATAATAGCTCCAATTTATTAAGATCAAATTAGCGTATAAATCCTAAATTTATGCCCCGAATATATAATTATTTTTTTTTAAAATTAAAGTTTATGCGGAAACCAACTAATGAATATGCCCAATTATAGTGATTATATATCCAATTTAGCCCAGCTATATTTATCAAATAATCCCCTCACGAGCCTTCAAAAAGATCTTGGTAATTTATCCAAACTATATTTATCAAATAATCCCCTCACGAGCCTTCAAAAAGATCTTGGTAATTTATCCAAACTATATGTATCAAATAATCCCCTCACGAGCCTTCAAAAAGATCTTGGTAATTTATCCAGTTTATCCAAACTATATTTATCAAATAATCAACTCAAGAGTCTTCAAGAATCTATTGGTAATTCATCCAGTTTATCCAAACTATGTTTATCAAATAATCTCCTGGTTGTTCCATTGCCAGAAGTTTTCAGTAAAGAGGTAGATTCTAATATACAATCTTCTCGGCAATTAAGGAAAGAAAGAGAACTTTATATATATGAAGCTAAGTTGTTGATTGTCGGTGATGCCAGAGCAGGCAAGACTAGTTTAGCTAAGAAAATTCAAGACCCCCAATACCAACTCCAAGACAATCAATCATCTACAGAAGGCATTGATGTTTTTCAATGGAGTTTTTCTCTAGATCACGAACGAGAATTTAAGGTTAATATTTGGGATTTTAGTGGGCAAAAAATTTATCCTGCCACCCATCCATTTTTCTTTACTAAACGTTCTCTATATATTTTTGTGGCGGATAGTAGCAAAGAAGATACGGATTTTTATTATTGGCTAAATAGTGTAGAAAAGTTAAGTAATAATAGCCCCCTGTTGATTATTAAAAACGAGAAACAAGACCGCCAAAGATATATTAACGAAAGCGCTTTGCGAGGACAGTTTACCAATCTCGAAAAAACTCTGACTACTAATCTCGAAACTAACCGAGGGTTAGCAGAGATTATCGCTGCTATTCAATATTACATTCAAAATTTACCTCACGTGGGACAACCATTACCGAAAACTTGGGTAAAGGTGCGTCAAGCTTTAGAAAACAATTCTCGTAATTATATCTCTCTTGAGGAATATCTAGAAATCTGTGAAACCAATGGATTTACTCTACTAGAAGATAAATTACAGTTAAGCGGATATCTCCACGATTTAGGGGTATGCCTTCATTTCCAGGATCAAGAAGATTCCTTGTTATATAAAATAGTCATTCTTAAACCAGAATGGGCAACCGATCCGGTTTACAAAGTGCTCGATAATCAGGAAGTAATTAATAACAAAGGAAAGTTTACCCGCAAGGATTTAAAACGTATTTGGCAAGACGACAAGTATGCCTCTACCAGAGGAGAATTACTAGAACTAATGAAGAAATTCCAACTTTGCTATGAAATTCCTGATTGCAAAGATACCTTTATCGCCCCTCAACTCCTCAGCGATAACCAACCAGACTATGATTGGAATCCATCCCACAATTTGATTTTACGCTACGCTTATCCGGATTTTATGCCCAAGGGTATTATCACTCGCTTGATTGTGGTGATGCACCAGTATATTGACCAACAACAATACGTTTGGAAAACTGGCGTCATCTTAACTAAGGACAACACCAAAGCTGAAGTGATTGAATATTACGGTAAACGGGAGATTAAGATTAGGGTTGCTGGTATAGATAAGCGTGGATTATTGAGCATAGTTGCTTACGAACTAGATAGAATACATGATTCTTATAAGCGCTTGAAGTACAGTAAGTTAATACCTTGTAATTGCCCTAAGTGTAAAGACAGTCAGTCGCCACACTCTTATCCCTTTGAAACATTGCGAAAATTTATAGCAGACCAGGAATACACCATTCAATGTCAAACAAGCTATGAGATGGTGAATGTTTTGAGTTTACTTGATGATATAATAGATTTGAACAAGTTAGTATCTAACGATCATCAAGATAGTAATAAATCAATTGACGTTAAAGGCGATATTCAACAATTATTCTGGCTATCATCACAACAAGGTAATATTTCTGGAGATTTTTCTGAAATCATGGCTAATATCAACGATCAAAGTCCCAAAATAAATATATCTGGATCTGGTAACATATCTGGCAACGCTAAAGTTACAAGTAGTAGTGCTGGTTGGTTTAACTTAGGTGATATTAGTGGTAAGGTTACCAATACTATCAACCAGTTACCTAGCTTTGATGCTGAGCCTGAGTCTGATAAAAAACAACTGAAGGAATTACTCAGTAAACTGCACAACGCAGTTGAAGAAGAGTTGGATGACGACTACAAAAAAGAAGCCCTAGAACAAATTGAAGACATCGCTTCTTCTTTAACTAATTCCGAAGATAGTGCTGTGAATAAAATAGCCAACAAGGCTATGAAAATGCTAATCAGAATTGCTGGTGCTTTGTCTCCTACTGCTAATATGGTTACTATATGTAAGGAATTACCAGGTTTGATTAGTAAGATATTTTGATATAGCAATTCTACGACTTGTGAGGTACAAATATCTGGGTTTTAGGGAGTAGGGAGCAGGGAGCAGGGAGCAGGGAGCAGGTAAGAGAAACCCACCCCTAACCCCTCCCAGGAGGGGAAGGCAAGAACCAATACTCAAACAATTCTATGTACCTCATGAGTCCTAGAAACGCTATAAAAAGGCAATAGGCAATAAGTCTAAAAAGTAAAAAAAAATAGCCGTAGATATTATGTCTACGGCTTTTTCAATGCCACAGTAAGTGGATTGAAATTCTCATGTCAATCAGATCCCAAACCAAACCTGATGTGATCTTATTTTACAAGACCCGAGCTTTTTCCATTGGGGGGAAACCCCCCCCAGAAATTTAAAGTGTTATGGCAACAGCCAATACTTCATCATTGTCGTCATGACTTCGCCTGGAACCTCCGTCGGCTCCATAGGGCTCCACTCGCAAATCTCTGCATAACCAAATACATAGAGGGTGTGCATGCTATAAATTAAGTAGGTGGTCTTAATTAAACGTTAAAAACTTGATCATTTTTACTATCTACATTTTCAGATATTCTCCACTGTTGAAGCTGATAACCTACTTGGCAACTTCGTTCTTTTATACCTTCTTTAACTGCTAAAGCTAGATCGTATTCATCCTCAAACATTCGACCAGAAATTTGATGAGTTTTAAGTTGATGCCACTCCCCCTCTATTAGATTAAGTTCTGGACTATAAGTTGGCAGAAAAAATAAATACAATCCCATTTCTAACCATTCTTTTTCTTGACTTTTTACCTGATGACTTTTATGACTTGAGGAATTATCCAAGACAATTACTGTATCTATTCCTGTTTTTAGTCGAGTTTTTTTTGCTTCTTGAGCTTCTATCTCCAAAATTTTGATCAAATTATCTTTTTTGATGCTACCAAGTTTTAAAGTATAGTTAAAGCTTTTTTGGGGCTCATATAATCCTAATATATTTAGACGTTTTTCTCGTTTTTTACTTTGGATAATTTGTTTCTGTTTTCCTACCTTTATATAACTAAAACTTACAGGACTCCAAAGACTAAAACCTGCTTCATCTAAGTATTTCAGTCTGATATCACCACAAGAGGCTTGCAGACGTAACCTATCTAAATCTGCTTTTTTATATTCTTTTTCTCTGGGGTTAGGATGTCGTCTTGGACTTGTTTTTGTTCGCTTCCACAAATCTCCTTTTTTTTTGAGTATCTTGCGAATTATTTCCGGACTTAATTCCACTTGACGCTCTTTTTTGATAAGAACAGATAGCTGCTTACTATTGTAAGTTCTTTCCCCATGATTACAAAGCTCTTCCAGATACTCTATATCCGATTCCTTCCAAGTTTTTTTTCTACCACTTCTTGGGTTATCCCAGAGTCCTTCTTTGCCTTGTATTATCCACCTATGAATTGTTTTCCTCACTGTATTCGGCGACCAATCTATCCATTCAGATATTTGATTCACTGTCCATCCTTTAGCATTTAAGCAGATAACTTCTACTCTTTTTCTAGTTCTTTTTGGACAATTACTATCATGTTTGAGCTCTAACAACTCTTGGATGTCTAACTCACTTAGACGGATTTTTAATCGAGCTGGCATTATGGGTTCGGGATTTTTTAACTACTTTTCTATTTTACACTTAATTACGCCCACCTACTTACTGCTTTACGAGAGCCTTTGAGAGTGTGCTCAACAGGGTATTTTTTGAGGTTTGGATTAAATTCTGTTGACATGTTTGAACTATTGAACTCGAGGTCATATTTATAATAATAATGATTACAAATAAAACTGTCAAGGGTTGTAAAAAACTTTTTTTTGGTTTTTTATGGAGAAGTTGCAATTAATTTGAAACTTATAATTAAAGGGATAAAATCGGGAATCGGGAATCGGGAATCGGGAGTAGGGAATCGGGAATCGGTAACAGATAAAATTAATATAGCGTTTATTGCATTTATGAGGTACGCTTATCAACCTCAAAGTCCCCCTTTTTAAGGGGGATTTAGGGGGATCAGTTTGTCCCTCATGGTAAATATCATGGCTATAGTATTTGATTAGTTAAGTAATTCAAATAATTGTTATAATTTTAGGTGCCATATTTATAGCAATTTGCATATAATTTAATTATAAAAATCTTAGCTGTTCGCGTAGCATGCGCGTAGCGCATATGCTGACGATTTCAGGTTAATAAAAAAAGGGATACTCTTTGCTGAGCATCCCTTTTGTTGTTAATCTAATGTTACTTACAGCGTTTTTCAGAACTATCAGGTACACAGGATTTTTACCTGTGCCCTGCTCCCTGCTCCCTGCTCCCTATTCCCTATTCCCTATTCCCTGTTCCCTGTTCCCTGTTCCCTGTTCCCTTTCTATAGCTAATAGCTTAAGAATCTGAAGGTATTGGCTGAGATTCTAGATATTTCAGAAAAGACATTAACTCTTGGTCACTAAGCAGCTGACGCGATCGCTTACCGTAAGTTTGTAGAAGATAGTCTTTCCCCTGTTGAGTTGTCCAACCCAGACGCTTCATTTCTACATTAGTTTTAGTAATGATGTCAGAATGGTCAACAATTCCAGAACTCAATGATCCCATGTCACTGGTGTTAGTCTCTATGGTATTTTGAGAATATGACTGGACTGGAGGATCAGGTTGTGGGGTCTGGTAGATAATCGGCTCCCTCTTTATAGGGATATCAACTGGCACAGAGGTTTCTAGGTCCGTTGAAAGGGAGTCATTGCTAAATTTCCTTGCTGGTTCTACTGATGGGATATTGGCAGCGGTTTCCCTAACCTCTCTAGCTCTTGACTCTGAGAAAGAGTAACTACTGGTGTCACTGGTTCGAGTAGCTTGAGTAAAATGATGATTGGGTTGAGTCTGTTCATGACTTGCTGAGGTCGAGCCAACATCATAGCGAGGCAATGGTTGCAGCGGCAGATTTACCTCACGCTTTGCTCTGGGATTATCCTTGTTTTGATCAATCCCTTTCGTGCTATCCATGCCTAAAGCAGCTAAGGCTCTTTGTCTGGCTTGATCTTCTGCTAATTCAACAGTTTGGGCAGCAGCTAGACCGGTGACCAAGATGGTACCCTCAACTTTAACTGAGCAACGTACTATGTACTGACCATGGTCAATCGCTAAAAGATCGCTGATCAAGCTGCCTTGAGGATAACGATCTCGGAACTGAGTAAACATAAAACCATTTCCTGCCCAAGTCTAAGCATTATATCATAGCATAGCTAGACCCGAAAACTGTAGCAAACGGAACAGCTGATCTGCCGAACACCGGAACATTTCTTCCCGATTCCGTACTCCCGTTGATGTACAATAAAACATAATATAATAGAACTATCTTTGGTAAGCTGGCGCTAAATCATTCTGTAGTTACAATCTGCAACAGACCTAGGAGAAAGGAATTTCAGTTGCGGTTCCTGATCCAGTTGAGCAGCACAGCCTACGCAAAACCAAAGTTTCTTTTTCCCAGGCGCTCTAGGAACAAGAAAACAGAGGGCGGGTACCTCCAAGTTCCCCTCGTTGCCTACACCTACGCTTCTTCCAGAAGAGCTGTCATATCCTGATGTAATTTATTGCTTTTTAGCCTACGCGAGTCAGTATGACGATTCAGAAAATCTGGATTTAGGGCGTAAGCGTGACCAATCGGTTGCCCTAATGGTAGACTAGTAGTAGATATAACTGGGGAATTTGGACAAAGTTCCGAGGCTGACCAGACTAAGCTAAGCTTCTCTTTTGCCCCAGGGGCTACAGCATTGCCAAAGCAAGGGGACTAAGTTACCAGGAAGCGTAATGGTTCTGAGTATTGCAGTGTCTGAACAAAAGAGTTAAGCGCCAAAGAAACTGGGTGGCATTGGAGATTCTCACTCTTTGAATCGGTTGCTTCTTATACATAACTGCCTGTAAGTTACCCGTTTGATGATAACTTCGCCAAAGAAACAATCGTCCTAGGGGCCTCAAACCGTAACTCAAAGAAGGTGCCATGGCGTTTGAATCACTGGCTATTGACCAACCTCTGACTCAAAAATCCCGCAGGCAAAGTTAGGTGAGTCATTAGCCTAAAAGTTACCCTGACCTTAGTCTTGCTTCGGAACAAAAACAACAGAGTTGGTTAAACAGTTTAGGCAAACCATCAGTGGATACCCTTTCCTGGGAAAGAAACACAAGGGGTGGAACAAGTTCAGGTACCCGGGAAAAGTAATGCACGTTTTCTTTGCTGCTCGGGAAGTGTACACCTGGCTTGCCTTTCAATGTTCAGCCGATGACCCGATCGCATCAGGGACTGTCCTACCCCGCGCGATCGCATGCTCTTAAGGGCAACAAGCAAAAACCACGATCAGACGAAAAGGATTGTTGGATGGAATTTTCAATCGCTACATTACTTTCTAATTTTACTGATGATAAACTAGTGGCACCCAAAGTCTTAGAAAAAAAACTTGGTTGCCAAGACAAAGAAAGTCTCAAAAAACTCCAGATTTCCCTGGATGCACTGGAAAAATTAGGAATTCTGGTTAAAGATCGCGGCAGGTATCGACGTGTTTATGAAGAAGACGTGGTGGAAGCCAAGCTGCGCTGTTCGAGTAAAGGCTTTTGTTTCGCCATCCAAGAAGTCGAGGGAGCCGATGATATTTACATTCGGGAAACCAATCTCAGTACTGCCTGGAATGGCGATCGCGTCCTAGTCAAAGTTACCAAAGAAGGTAGCCGACGCCGGTCTCCTGAAGGAGAAGTGCGGTTAATTCTGGAACGGGTAAATCCTTCAGTGCTAGCGCGAGTCAAGGACATTGGTAATGGTTACCGAGCCTTTCCCCTTGATGACCGACTCTTGTTTGAACTAGACCTTGAACCAGATGAGGAAATCTTACAAAAAGCAGTGGAGCATCTGGTTCATGTAGAAGTCCTACGCTACCCCCTCGGACAAAACCCTCCCCTTGGAAAAGTTGCCCGTATTTTAGGAAGTGATGCAGAAGATGCGGCTGACACCGACATTGTCTGTTGCAAGCACGATTTACGCTCTAACTTCCCTGATGGGGTACTTCTAGCCGCTGATAACTTACCGAAAAAGCTGAAAAAATCAGACTATAGCCAGCGCTTAGATTTGCGAAAGGTTCTGACCATTACCATTGAAGATAAGCTAGCTAACTCAGAGAAGGTAGTTGTAGAAAACGCCTTTACTCTAGAAAAAACTGAAGCAAATCAGTGGCAACTGGGGATACATATTGCTGATGTGGCTTACTTTGTCCCTCCAGACTCTGCCTTGGCTGATGAAGCCAGAAAAAGGGGTACAGCAGTTTATCTGTCCGATGTAATATTGCCTTTACTACCAGAAGCCGTTACCCAGCTTTGTTCCCTAGTACCAGGTCAAGACCGCTTAACCATGTCGGTACTACTCACTCTAGACGAAGCTGGTCAGGTAGTAGACTATGAGATTCAACCGTCCATAATCCAGGTACACTACCAGCTCACTTATGAGCAGGCTCAATCCCTTCTGGGGGGACATGAGCAAGCTGACTCAGAATTGGCACCTGTGGTGGACATACTCAAAGAACTGTTTTTTACCTTGAGTCCAGCAGTCAGGGCGCAACGAAAGCAGCGGGGTGCCTTTGACCTAAATTTGTCCCAGATTCCATACCCCTATAAAGATGAAGGGAGAGTGGGGGCTCTAGAGGTTTCTTCAACAGTACCAATGCAGTCGTTGTTGAAGGAATTAGTGATCTTAGCTAATGAAGCAATAGCTACCCACATCCAAGCCCTAGGTTTGCCAGGGATTTACTGTGTCCAGGGGCTACCAGATTGGGATGGGCTTCAGGATTTGATTAGGTTGGGCATGAATCTAGAGCTAGATATGCAGCTTGAGAAAGAAGAAACCATTACCTCTCAAGACTATCAGGGCTTTACCCAGCTATTTTCCAAATCCATAGCACCTAAAGTATTGATCTATTTGTTGTTATCAACCTTAAAACCAACAGGTTATAGTTCAAAACCAGGATCCCACTTTGGTCTAGCATTGGATACTGGCTATACTCACGGAGTATCACCACTGAGGCGCTATGGGGATTTATGGGTACAACAGTTACTGCATTTGGTATTTGAAAAAGGAAGAGACCGTCGTTCTACCCGTTCCAAAGACCGGGTAAATCTCAATCATAGCAGCTGTCAAGGTAATATAAACTGGAATGTTTTACCACCAGAAATTCACCAAGAGTTAGAAAATCAGTTAACTACATTAATTCCCCATCTCAATGACCGTGAAAAGATCACCATGGATGCAGAGATGGATTTACAGGGCTTAAAGAAAGCTGAACAGATGAAAGAGCGTACAGGAGATATCTTCAGCGGGCTGATTACTGGAGTTCAATCCTACGGCTTTTTTGTAGAAATAGAAGACTTGTTAGTAGAAGGATTAGTTCACGTTAGCTCTCTCAAGGATGACTGGTACGAGTATCGCTCCCGTCACGCCTGCCTAGTCGGTCGGAAAAATCGCACTGCCTATCGATTAGGCGATCGCGTCGAAGTCCAAGTCAAGAGTGTGGATTATTACCGTCAACAAATTGACCTGGTAACCGTAAGCGGCGGTAGTTTTGCTAGTAACGAAGATTTAGAGGAGTAAGTTATTCGTGAGTGGTTAGTAGGTTACTCGAAGGTTAACTAACCACTCACCACTCACTACCAATTAAATGATATTAAGTCCGGTTAATAACTTATAATACCCTTGATTCTAATAGGGTTAATTTCTTTTTGTTAATTAACAATGTCAGCTGATAGCTGATAGCTGATAGCTGATAGCTGATAGCTGATAGCTGATAGCTGATAGCTGATAGCTGATAGCTGATAGCTGATAGCTGATAGCTGACGGCTGAATACTTACCAACCGGACATAATTTGACTACTGACTAATGACAACTCCTTTAATTCTTGGTGTCACTGGTGCATCTGGCCTAATCTATGCTGTAAGGGCTTTAAAGTATTTACTAGAGGCTGACTATGCTATTGAGCTGGTGGCATCGAAATCTACCTATATGGTTTGGCAGGCAGAGCAAAATATTCGCATGCCTCTTGAACCCGATCTACAAGAACAATTCTGGCGTCAGCAAGCGGCAGTCGATCAGGGGGGCAAACTCATTTGTCATCGGTGGGGGGATGTGGGAGCCAGTATTGCTAGTGGTTCTTTCCGTACTTTAGGAATGGTGATCATGCCCTGTAGTATGAATACCGTAGCAAAAATGGCTGCGGGCTTCAGTACTGACCTGCTGGAGCGTTCAGCAGATGTTCAAATTAAAGAAGGGCGTAAGCTAGTAATCGTACCTCGTGAAACACCCTTTAGCTTAATCCATCTGCGTAACCTTACCAGGTTAGCAGAAACAGGAGTTAGAATTGTGCCAGCTATACCGGCTTGGTACCATAACCCTCAAACCATCGAAGATTTGGTGGATTTTGTGGTAGCTCGTGCTTTAGACCAGTTAGACATTGACTGCATTCCCCTAAAACGGTGGCAGGGCAGAAGTAATGATTCCCTTAAACATAGTTATCATGATAGGTAGGAAATCAAGATATCGGAAAGATGGGGAAAATAGGGCAGATTTAACATAGGAAGTAGTAGGAGGCTAAATCGTCAGACTTTTCTGCCTTGAGCCTGACATATGCTGATAAATCTTCATCACCCCTCAACTTTTAACCTATAACCTTCAATCCCTTGGTTTATGTTTAGGATTATTATATTCTTATGTTTGGTAATAGGTGGATTGGCACTGTTTGTTGTTGATAATTGGTTGCCAGTGCTACCTTTGGTCTTTCTAGGCATGAAGACACCACCTCTACCTCTAGCCTTGTGGATTGTTGGTGCCGTTGGAGCTGGAGTTCTAACCAGCATCAGCCTACGACTCCCCAATTACCTGGCTTGGCGTTATTCTAGTCGAAATTCTGAACCACCGGACGACGAGCCATTATTTTCTGAATATAGCCGTGGCGAAAGTTATCAAACCCAGACGAGGCAGGATAAAACTCGTGAGCGTCGAGCCTCGAAACAAACCTCAAAAGATGATACAAGCTCGGATTGGGAAGAAAGTAGTAGTCAAGAGTGGGACTTTGAGGAACATCAGGATTCAGATCGAGTTTCATCAGCTCGCCAAGGGGTTAAGCAAGATTCGAGATCACACACCACTAAAGGGGATCCCACTAGGGATGACCTGAGCGAAGAACCCGAAAGTAGTGATCAAAGCGATTCCGTTTATTCCTATGGTTATCGCAAACCTGGTAATTCAGGTGTTGGTAAATCTGAAACAGTTTACGATGCCAAGTATCGAGTCATTAATCCACCTTACAAGACGGTAGCTAAGCAGACTGAAGAGGATGAAGAGGACTGGGGGTTTGAGGATGATGAAGACTTTCAATAACCATGGTTGACGGTTGATTTTATTATAACTAGCAATACAATAGCAGCCAAGGTAGTAAAAGGTTACTCCTTGGCTGTTATTGTTAGATAGTTACTCAATTATCCATTGGGCTAATTGTTCATTTGTTCGCGAGATTGTTGCCTCACGCGGCCAGTCATGGCGGCTTCCTGTAAGGCCATAAAGGCATCCAGATCCGCCAAATCGTACTTTTTATGTTTTTGATGGAGCATCCTGCGTAATTTATCCTCGGCTTCTATGGTAAGATAACCGGTTGTGAGAGCTTGTTTGACAATGTCACGAATTAGCAACATTTACTTTGTTACCCCTAGTTTAGATGGAGTGACCACTAGTGAAAACCAGTAGATCTGTTCCACTGGATAGTTTTGTGAGACACCGAAATCAGCTGCTTGATCAGGTAGTTGAGTGCCAGGGATTAAAACCGATGTGTTATACATATTTGAGTCTCCCTGGTCTACAAAATTGGGGTTTGTTGTACCCTGATGCCAAGCTTGGACTTGCATTCAGTCCATAGCATGACCAGGCTTACGGTGCTCAAACACCGCTTACCCAGTCTGCTTAGGTCTAAGCCTAAGTTTCTGGCTACTTTGTCAGCCATGCAAAGTGCGAGTGGGGGAAACCCCGGTCACGACCCTGCATCGCTTCTAATGACGGCGCTTAAAACCGCCAAATCTCCCTTCCTCCGCCACATAGCCACATAAATGATGACGGTTTCCACGCTCCCGTTTTCTTGATGCAGTCGCAGATCAGGAAAACCAAGCCAGTCGCTCATAGGGAGGGGCTGTATGCATAGGCTTACGGTCGCCCGAAGTCAAGCCCAGTGGGCACCCCCTTTGGTCTCACTGGCTACCCAAAAGCACGGTACATCACTTTTGTTGGGATGAAGTTTAGATGAAGCTATTGTGAATAATAGCATAAATGTGAAAGGTTGTCTCGCAGTGAAAGTCTTAGGGTGGTACCTTTGATTAAGTGTGAACTAAGGGTAATCACTGATTAGACTGGGGAGGGCATGCGTGAATGACTTGTTGAAGGGCCTCAATGTTTTTCTGATTGGCATGATGGGCGCTGGCAAAACTACTGTTGGAGGTTTACTAGCTAGTGAGCTAGGCTATGGTTTTTTTGATACAGATGCCCTGATTGAGCAAATTGCAGGTAAAACGATTAACGAGATATTTGCTGAGGACGGAGAAGAAACCTTTCGACAGCTGGAGACTCAGGTACTATCGGAACTATCGGCTTATCAGCAATTGATCGTTGCTACAGGAGGCGGTATTGTGCTTAACCCCCAGAATTGGAGTTATCTGCATTATGGTCTGGTGGTCTGGTTGGATGTCCCTGTGCCAATGTTAATCGAACGGTTGCAAGAGGATACCACTCGCCCCTTACTACAGAAACCTGATCCTGCTTTAGAATTGCAGAAAATTCTTGACCAAAGACGGAGTCTTTATGAATTAGCTGACCTTCAGATCTGTGAAGATTTTGGGGAGACCCCACCACAGATTGCTTCACGAGTGATCACAGAGATTCCGAAAGTTCTTAAAAATTCTAAACAAAAAAATTAATTATTGTTGGGAGAGGCGTTTGACTGGTTTACCCCCTAATAAGTTATGGGCATCTTCCAGAAAAGCTGGTATTATATCAGCATGAGGACTTTTACGCAAACATTCCGTCAGGTCTAATTCTCTGACCTGATTGGCTTGGGCCCCAGGAAACCAGTGACCCGCATTAGTTAAAAGGTTGTAGCGCATTTTTGCATACTCAAGCAGATCGTACGCGATCGCTAAATTCCTCAACCACAAAATCACTGGAATATTGATACCGCCTGGGGTTTCTGAATGGGTGGGTAAGCCAATGTCCCAACTTCGGAACCAGTCTTCTCCCAATTTTGCGATCGCTTCTGATTCCAAACGCTCTAAAATCGGCGGTAATACTTCTTCTGAGCGCTCCAGAAGTTTTACAGTTTTGAGGTGTTCATCAAAATCTGAAGGTCGAGATGCCCCTAGACTCAAGGTATGGACCTCGGGATGGCTCAAACAAAACAAATCATTAAATACCATTGGGCTAAGGGGAGCACAAAGTTCCACTAACCGTTGTGGTGGTTTATAGAGCATACCCCCTTTATCGGAAGTGCTAATGATGAACACCCCCATATCGTGACGAGTAGCGGCTTCAATGGCAGGCCAATTTAACTGATTAATGTAATACCAGTGCAAGTTAACGTAGTCAAACTGGTCCGTTTCAATGGTTTTAACAATCACATCTGTAGGACCATGAGTCGAGAATCCAATAAACCGTACCTTACCCTCTGCTTTAAGCTGTCGCGCTACATCTAAATAACCACCAGGACGGATAGTCTGATCTAGCAACTCAGGGGTATTAATCCCATGGATTCCCAGTAGGTCAACATAGTCAAGTTTTAGGAAAGCGAGGGATTGATTAAACTTACGACGAAACTCTTTGGGGTCAGGCTTAGGAGTAACTTTAGTCTGAACAATCAGTTGTTCTCGGGGAAATTTTGGCAAAATCTCTCCTAATTGCATCTCAGAAGTACCGTAGCCACGAGCAGTTTCTATGTGATGAATGCCAAGCTCTAGAGAACGGCGGATTGTTGCTTCGAGATTCTGTTGATGATCTTGGGGAATTTGCTCCTTGGGAACATCCTGCCACTTGAACTGGTATCGCATACCACCACAGGAAAAGACTGGCATCTGTAATTCTGTACGCCCAAATCTTCGATATTGCATCATAAACGTGCTTTGAATCACCCAGCTGCTAGTGTCTGCTCTTTGATTATCTAACTATTTTTACCAAAAATTTTGGGTTTAAAGCCCCGTCCTTATAGGACGGCTTTCTTTATTAAGTTAAAACTTGACAGTTTTCGCACTGCGTGTTATGATAAAATTATAAACAAAAAACTAAGCACTAGATAAATACTATCTAATCATAAGTAGACAACGTAAAAAATATGTAAGAGATACATATTGCGTAATTTGGTCTAACGACTTAAAAGTCTATGAAAAAAAATTAGATAAAAAAAGTATCTATCTATATGTAAAAAAAAGGTAAGGTACGGTGGGGCACACCGAAACCTAGGTCGAAGACTAAACACGCTTGTGGAGAGGAGACCTCTATTTTTCCTGGCTCCGGCAAGGGATAACAAGTCACCCCGTTGTTCGCGTAGCGTGGCCAAAGGCCAAGCAAGAATCCCCGTCCTTCCAGGGCGGGGAGTGTCAATTTACAACCTCAGCATTCAGCCGTCAGCATTCAGCCTTTAGCTGTCCGTAACTCAGCATTATTCGGATGCTTACCTGTTGTCTTGATCCCAAGCGCGAGTGGGAGTTCCCCCCACAGGTCGGCACTGCCTCCCCTGTTCCCTTGCTGCATCGCTTATTAAAAAGCTGTTCAGTGTAGCTTACCCATAGCCACTAAGCCGAACAAGAAGTGTGCGCTACGCCCACGCTTCTTGATCTGCTATCAGGTATCAGCCAAAGGCTGTGACAACGCTATGGGAATAGTTTATCCCCATTGTGCTTGCTACACAGAACAGCTTTTGAATAAAATAAGCTACAGCTGACGGCTGTCAGCTTTCCAGGTTCCAAGGTTTTTCCATAGGCTCTAGCTAATACCCACGCTAGTCAGGTACAATGAGGATAGCTCAGATAATTCTCCTCAAGAACCATGAAAGCCTACTCTGTTGATCTTAGACAAAAAATTATTGATGCTTATAATCAAGGCAATATCTCTCAACGTAAGCTGGCTAAACAGTTTAATGTTGCCTTAAGCTTTGTTCAAAAATTACTCAAACAGTATCGAGAAACCGGAAATATTGCTCCCAAAGTTCGCACTAAACAAACTCCGATAAAACTTACCCCAGAGCAATTAAATATTCTCCGAGATCTGGTCATCAAAAACAATGATGCTACCTTAGATGAACTCCGGATTTGGTTAGCCGAAGAAACGGGTGTTTTAATTGGTCATTCCACAGTCGATAGGATGATTAAACGTTTGAATTTAACCCGTAAAAAAAACTTTAGACACCACAAAAAGAGGAAAAAATAAATTCAGGTGCGCTCTTACCATTAAGAATTAAATTCGCCAAGTAAGGGCGCACCTAAAAAATAATCTTTATATTTAATCGATAATGGCTCCTCGGTCAATGGGGAATCGTGGTCATATTAATGATTCCCCATTACTGATCCCAATTACCAAAATTGTAACCGGTCAGCAGTCAGCAGTCAGCTTAAAAAAAACCTAATTTGGGATAATTTAAAGGTGCCCTAAATGTAAGCATATGCGCTACGCGCACGCTGCTTGAGGTGCCGTCAGCTATCAGCCGTGAGCTAAAGGCTCACGCTGCGCGAACAGCTTTTTGGCACAGGCTTTGGCCTTGGCCAAAAGGCCACGCGGGGCGCGTTTGGCCACGCTGTGCGAACGACGCTGGGACTTATGTCTTGATTATTCCAATGCTTACTTGTTGTCTTGATGCAATAGCGAGTGGTTTGAATTTACCGTAAGACAGGCTCGCCTTAATCAATAAGTTTTACCCCTTTTCTGCATAGCCTACCAACCATAAAGGCTCAACGTAATCAGGTTTGGTCTCCGGGGGAAACCACGGCAGTCGCTCATGGGGGGAACCCCCAAGACCGCGCTGCCTCCCCTGTTCCCTTGCTGCATCGCTTATTCAAAAGCTGAGAGCTGAGAGCTGAGAGCTGATAGCTGATAGCTGATAGCTGATAGCTGATAGCTGATAGCTTACCTCAAATCTCTTTAGCTGCCCGCTCAATCAGATGACGAGCAACAGTTTGAATCCCAGTATGCTCATAACAATTGGTACTAGCGTCTAGAAATGCCGCTACATAGTCTAACTTGTCATCAGCAAGTTCTATGAAGCCACCCAGACGCTCAAACAGTGACTCAGGGCTTAACCCAGTAGAGGAAATTAAATTATCCATCCAGTCACCAACTGCATCAAACGTGTTACTGATAAATCCCTGTTTATCGGATTCAGGAATTGAGCCACTGAGAGCTGCAAAGGCAGGATTATCTTCTAGAGCGGACTCCCCTCCTTCTTCCAAGCTATTTCGGACTTTAGAGATGAAGTCAGCACCGAGAGGAATTACACCATCGATGCAAACTAAGGCTACCATCCGCATCAGAGCTTCGTTATGATAGTTTTCTGTCACAGAAGCAGCAAAATCTACCGGATTAAAGCCAAGGCCGTGAATCTTGCTATGAGCGATCAGTTCTCCGACCAGTTTTATACTCAAGTCAATAGATTGAACGGTGTCAGCTTTGGGAGTCAGTTTGTCTAAGAATGGGATCCAACTCAAGGTATCCCCGACTTTGTCAGCTAAAGCTGCTGCTGCGATCGCTGTGTCAGTATTGTCAAGAGTTTGGTAAATCCAGATAGCTGTTTGGTATCCCTGATCAGGGTCTTCGTACAGCTCAAGGGCGCGGGCACGAATTGACTCAATCACATCTGGATCTGTTTCCCCTGTAACTGCGCTAATTGTATTGTCAAAACCGACGAGATTTTCCCATTCCCCCGGAACAATAAAATCCAGGACATTCAGTACTGTTACGGTTATATTATCCTCTGGAAGCTGATCAACTAATTCAATAATTGATTGACCCATTTTCAGTTTTTTTAACTATAAACTTCTCTCACGAAAACATACACAATTCTAAATGTCAATTGTGAAGGAATCATGAAAAAAATTTGTAAGCTAAGTAGTCGGACAAAAGTCAAATTAACTGTTGAAATAGGGAGCAGGGAGCAGGGAGCAGAGGGGCTTTTGGTAACTTTACACAAGTTAATACAGCGCTGCATCAAGAAGTGAGGTTTATTTTTGTCCAGGTACTTATCAGCTTTGCTTAGGTAGGATACTGAGCCAAACTAATTAACGTCAAAGTCTACAGGAAATTCAGGAGAACTTGGTTGAGCTTCTAGCAGTGCAGCAACTCCATCCCCCTTGAGCTGATTACCAATTACTAATAGCTTTTTGCCAGTAACATTATAAATGTCATAACGTTCATTGCCTTCAAAAAGGTTATTTCCAGGAGTACTAGCAGTGCCTAAATCTGGCTGAGATTGGCTAATCGCTACCAAGCCATCCCGACTATTATTGATAATTTGGTTTTCGCGCAGCACAGGACGTGCAGACCCTTCAATCACTACCCCGTCAATGTTGTCACGAATCTGATTATTTACTATCAAGGGTGAACTGTTGCCCCCTATCGCCAAACCATGACCGGTTTGCTCAATAATATTACCCCGGATTTCTCCTGTTGCTTCCCGAGTTACAGAGATACCGTTTCCTTGGTTATTGGCAAAACGATTATTTTCAATCAGAGGGTTTCCTTTACCACTAACAAACACTCCTTCGCGATCGCTATTGATAAAGGTATTGTTGCGAATGATGGGATTGGTGGATTCTACCCACACACCACTCCCTCTGGTATTAGGATTAGTAATAGTTAGTCCCAGAATCTGAGCATCTTGAGCTGCCAATATCGTTACGTTCTGACCAGCCCAAGTCCGACTGAGGTAAAGACCGCCACCAATTATAACTACTCCTTCACCTCTAGCGGACTTGTTTCCCTGGAGAATCATGCCAGGTTTGAGTTTAAGGGGAAAGGTTTCTCCCTGTTCAACGGTGTACTGACCTGGGGCTAGGTGGATAGTAGCTAAGGGACGAGCTTGCTGTAAGGCATAGGTAATAGTTTTGAAGGGATTAGCAGTGGTTAGACCAGCGTTTTCGCTGTCTGTACCCTGTTGAGAATCCACGTACAAAACTTGCTTGATTGCTGGTGGCGACTGCCTAGGGTTCGATCTCGGTAAGTTACGAGTAGGAAAATTGTCTGGTGTTGGTCTACTTATCCTGCCAGATGAATCCCATTGCTCACAGCCTGTTACCGCTAAAGCCATAATTAATCCAGCAGCAACTAATACAAAGTTAGGGGATTCAGTTAGGTTATAAACTTTGTATTGCAGCATTGTCAAGGTTAGTACTTAACTTGATGAGAGCAAAATTTTATTCGCCTATTATAGCGTTTCTCATCACTATGAAAAACGCTATAGTTGTGTACTACTAGCCTAGTCAATTAGCCTAGTCAATTTCTTCAGCAGCACGAAGAATTAAATGACGCGCAACGGTTTGTATGCCAGTATGCTCATAGTAGTTAGTGCTAGCGTCTAGAAATGCCGCCACATAGTCTAACTTGTCATCGGCAATTTCTACAAAACCCCCGAGACTGTCGGACAGTGAATCACGGCTTAATCCAACAGAGGATACTAGATTATCCATCCAGCCACCAACTGCATCAAAGGTTTGAGTAATGAATCCCTGTTTATCGCCATCTGGGATTGAGTCCCTGATGGCTTCAAACTCATCATTGTTGGAAAAGGATGATTTATCTCCTTCTTCAAGGGTATTTCGTACTTTAGACACGAAGTCTGCACCAAGAGGGATTACCCCATCAATGCACACTAAAGCTACCATCCGCATCAGAGCAGCTTTATCATAGTTTTCCTGGATAGAAGTGGCAAACTCGAAGGGATTCAAGCCCACCTTGTGAATTTTGCTATGGGCTAGTAGTTCCCCCACTAATTTCAGACCCAAGTCAAGCCCTTGAAGCTTGTCCGCTTTAGGAGTCAGTTTCTCTAAAAACGGGATCCACCTAAAGGTATCCCCGACTTTGTCAGCTAAAGCGGCTGCTGCGATCGCTTTGTCAGTTCTGTCAAACTTTTGATAAATCCCAACGGCTTTTTGGTATCCCTCATTCGGGTCTTCGTAGATGGCGAGGGCGCGATCGCGAATTTTGGTAATCACGTCGTAATCCTCTTCCCCAGTTAGCTGGCGAATGGTATGGTTAAACCCCACTAAGTTTTCCCACTCCCCTGGGATCACAAAATCCAGTGCGTTCAGTATTTTTACGGTTAGGCTATCGGTTGACAGTTCGTCAACTAACTCAATTATTGATTTACTCATAAAAAAAAACGTTTAATGTTTGGAAATCCCGTTTCTGGTAGACCGGGTCGGAAAGTTGAACCTACACCCTCATCACTATAACAATCGGATTTAAGTTGTGAAACTCTCCAATACCGGAAGTGAAGCAACAGAGCACAATTCGAGCTATCGGGGCAATCTTTCACGCTTTGGTTAGTTGAGGGCAAATCAATTGGTAGTGCCCTAAGCGTGGGGTATATTTAACTCATCGCTATCTTAAAATTAATAATTATGAAGAGCTAAGGTATGGAATCTCTACTTCTGAGGTTTAACCTATTCCGGTAGAGGATGTCAAGGCTGTACGATTACCGGTGTTCCTATAGCCACCTTTTCAAATAAATCCCGGACATCTTTATTGAGCATTCGGATGCAACCGTGAGAAACAGCTTGTCCGACGAGTTCCTCAGCAGTTGTTCCATGAAATCCAATATAATTCTTCCCATTAGTCCAAAAACCAATCCAGCGATCGCCAAGGGGATTATTCGGCCCTGGAGGAATTATTTCACCTGTCCAAGGATGCTCCCAAGCTGGATCCTGAAGCTTTTGGATCACTTCAAAATTACCTGTTGGTGTTTCCCAACCCGCTTTACCAATGGCAATTGGGTAACTGTTTAGGACTTGAGCCGCTTGATAGACATAAACACGACGTTCACTCAATTTAATCACCAAACGAGTAATTTGAGTAGCCTCTGGTGGCAAGTCTTCTTCTAGAGGAAGATATAGATCCGGGTCTCCAAGGGGTGGCAATTTTGGGGCTTCAATTCCAGGCAATTGATTTTGAGGTAAAAGCTCTTTGGGAGTAGGAACAGGACTACTTATTTTTTCAGAGGCAGCTACCTGCTGTTGCCCATAAAGTATTGGAATTACTATACTCAAGCATAGTAGCCTTAAGCTCCGAGATAGTAATTTATCTCTCACCATTTCTAATTAGTTTTTATTTATAACAACTTTATAACATCACTTTAATCTACTTGAAAAGCAACATTATCAAAAACGTTCACACCGACGCCTTCAGGTATTTTGGCAGACCAAAAGTTAGTAATTTTACTGATAATATATTCCGGAAACAATCTATTATTTCCGTAGATTTTACAGTAGATTAGTGAATTTTAAATTCTTCGATTAACAGAAATATAAGTTAAGTTAATGATGAATATTAAAAAGTTTAATGTCTGGACAGGGACTACCTTGTCATTGCTGCTGTGTACCCTTACTATGGCTCCCGCTAAGGCTAACTCAATGGGTGAACAAGCCCAAAACCGGATCCTGAAACAAGATCGGGGGCAAGAGCTTGACAAAGGTACTATCAAGAGTATCGTTGGCAATATCGTAAAGGTTAAGCTTGACAACGGTGAGAGCAAAACGGTTTGGCTACCAACTTCCAAGCTCAGGCAATGGCATGTGGCAGAAGGTAAGCAAGTCTTGATGGCTGGGAATCGTATCGTTAATATTGTTAGTTCCAGTGCTTTGGCCAGTTCAGAGACTACGAGGGTTACCAGTCGTGTTAGCGAGGTCTTAGAGTCTGTCCAACAGAGGCGTATCGAACGGATGAACCGTATTCGGAGAACTGTCATTTCCACTCCTGTACAGCCAACAGTGACAACTCCTCCTCGAACCCCAATTGGGCTACCTGTCAGAGCACTGTGGTAGCAACGGGTGCGCCTACCTGTGGGGATTTCCAGGGGGCTGACAAGATGCGATCGCATACAGAACTCAAACCATGAACGACTGCATTAACACAATGGTTGATAGTTAACGGTTGCCTTGATGCTTAACAAGGGTTTGTCATAGTAATGAGGTAAACAGGATTTTTTTCCAGTGCTCTTTTCCCTGCTCCCTGCTCCCTGCTTCCTGCTCCCTTCTCCCTCTATTCTCACAAAAAATATTGCCCGGAGTGTTAACTCCGGGCTAATCAATAACGTCGATTAAAATGGGCTGATCATTACCTGATCTGTAATCCGATAATTCTATTTCGGAGCTACAATATATGGAGAGGAAACCCCTTGAGCCTTACCTGATGTGACCAAAGCCTGATAAAGCATAGAAACCATCTCAGCATGAGTAGCAGGCTGATTTGGTCTGAGCATAGTTTTTTCACTGTAGTTAACAACTATACCCGCTTCTGTTGCTGCTGCTACTTTCTCAATCGCCCACTCAGGAATGTCATCCTGATCTCGGTAAATCTTTAACGTTTCGGCTGGATTGGATGAAGGTTGAAGATCAAGACCGCTAATCAGGCTAACTAAAACCTGTACACGAGGAACCTTTTGCTCAGGACGGAACTCCTGTCCGGGATATCCTGACATGAAGCCGGTTTCGGTAGCTTCATCAATTGCTTTAGATGCTGATTGATCAGTAGGTTTATCCTTATAATTTACTCGTTGTCGCTTCTTCTGCTCTTGAAACGCTTTTTGAATTTGAGCAGCTAACTCTCCCCGTGTTACCTGTCTGTCCGGTAGAAATTCCTGATCAGGTAAGTTAATTAATACTTTGTCCTTGGCTAGAGGTCTCATGAAAGGACTTGCCCAATGATTTTTAGGAATCTCTGCTGGTTGAATGGAGCGGAAATCGCTAACATCTATAGGGATAGTTTGTGATGAGGATTGGGCTTGGTCAGGACCTGTGCTACCGTCAGTATTACCATCTGATCTGGCTTGGTCAGGACCTGTGCTACCGTCAGTATTACCATCTGATCCGGCTTTGCCCTTGGCCATGGTGCGGTCGCGATATCCTGTGGATGAGTACCCTGATGAGAATAGCCCCAGGAATCGATTAGTTTGTGACTCCTCTGGTGATTTATCTTGAGCTGACCCGAGCATTAAACCCGTGGCTGGATCAACTGAATATCCCCTGAACAAAGAACTCGTTCTTGATTTGGAGGATGAGGAGAGCGCAGATGATGACTTATCTCCACCCGTGATTGATTTAACACTTGGAAATAGTGATAGTTCTCCCGTTGACTCTGTTGACTCAGATGATGCAAAGGGAGACTCAAGGGATTTGAAGCTAAATTTTCCCCGGTTGCCCTTTGTGCCCCAAAACAGAATTAGACCAATAGTGGCGAAGGCTACGATAATCGCCAGTAATTCATCAAGCTCTAGAATTGGTTTGCGGCTTGGCTGAGGAGGTGTTGGGGATGGTGATTGCTCGGACGGTGATTGATTTGTCATAGGATGGCTGAGATACACATCTTGACTGCTTTCCCTGGTTTTCAAGCCTAGGGATCGCTTGAAGTTACCTAGATTAAACCATAGCTATGTTCTTGACAAAAGATTCAAATTTTCCAACCCCAGGTTAATCTTACTCCCCAAAATACTAGTAAACTTGCCAGTGCTAACCAATCACACCAGCGTATGCGCAGTTGATGCCACTCCACTTTATGCTCATTGGGACTAGTAAAGCCCCTGACAGTCATGGCACTAGCAATTTGCTCAGCCCGTAACAGCAGATTTTCCAGAAGCTTTTCCGCAACCATTAACCAAATTTGTAGGCTTCGGTTCAGACCGAGTTTTTTCCAGTTGATAGCACGAGTGCGTATGGAACGAGCTAAATTCTGTACTTCTTCTAGCACTAGGGGGATAAAGCGCAAGGAAAGGGTTAAGGTCAGCAGAATTTCCGTAACCGGAACATTCAAACGCCGTAAGGGTTTGATTAAGCTTTCTAAACCTGCAGTAATTTCTTCTGGTGCTGTGGTCAGCAGGAAAAGACTGGAACTATAAACTAGGGTAAATAGAGTTGTGCTGATCCGGACCGCTAAATCTATTGAGCGACGAGTAATAGTAAGACTAATCATAGTAAACGCTTTACCACTCCAGATGACATAACGGTAGTCACTAGGTTGAGGTAGGGTGAGCTCTTGAGGTTCTGGAGGTAGTCTGACTTGATGGTCAATGGCCATACCATCTGGAGCGATCGCAGTGATCAGAAAAACAAAACATGCTACCATCAACAACCAACTCATTTGCTGACGCCACACCCGCCAGGGAATCCTAGCTGTAAGGGTGATTAGAATCAGTAAGCAAGATAGCCCGAGCCGACAGTAGGGATTTGCCAACAGGGGTGCGATCAGAAAACTGGTCAACCAAAACATCTTTACCCTGGAGTCGAGGTGATGCATCCAGGTGACTGGTTGTTCCAAGTATAGTCCGATAGGAAGCGATCGCAATAAGTCCATGATGTTAGTGGTGAGTGCTGAGTGGGCAGTAGTCGAGGGGGTTAGTTATCACACACGGGTAGCTCGATTGAGGTTGATTTGAGCTTCTTCTCCATCACGGACTTTTTTGCCTCGCCACAGTAACCTTACTGGTGTACCGGTGAAATCTAATTGTTGGCGGAACTGACGCTCTATGTAGCGACGGTAGTTGTCTTTGAAGCGTTTGGGGTCGTTGACAAACAGGGCAATAGTGGGGGGTTTAGTTTTTACCTGGGTACCGTAGTAGATTTTGCCCTGACGTCCTTGGCGATTGGTGGGAGGAGTGTACCAGCTAACAGCTTCTTGTAATACTTCATTAATTACAGAAGTAGAGACACGACGTTGATGTTGATTGGCAGCGGTGTCAACTAAATTTAAAATTGTTTCGACTCGCTTGCCTGTCATGGCACTAACAAATATGATTTCAGCCCACTCGATAAAACTCAGTCGGTCTTTTACCTGTTTTTGGTAGTCATAGATAGTGTAGGAATCTTTTTCTATGGCATCCCACTTATTGACTACAATTACTGCAGCACGTCCTTCATCCGCAATACGTCCTGCCAGTTTTTGGTCTTGCTCTGTCACCCCATCTATAGCATCAATCACCAGTAGCACTACATCTGAGCGGCGAATGGCTTTGAAGGCACGATTAATACCAAAAAATTCAGGTCCGTAAGTAACGTTTTTCTTTTTGCGAATGCCAGCGGTGTCTATCAAGCGATAGGTTTGGGCTTCAGTACCCTTTTCTGGATCTGCTGACCGTTGTACTACCATATCAATGGCATCACGAGTGGTACCAGAAATTGGGCTGACGATGGAGCGATTTTCCCCAGTCAGGGTATTCAATAAGCTGGACTTTCCCACATTGGGGCGTCCGACAATAGCGACTTTAATCTCTGGGATTTCTTCGATAGTGTCTACATTGGGCAGGTAGGTAACCAGCTTTTCTAGTAATTCTCCTGTACCATTGCCATGAATTGCTGAGACCGGGAAGGGTTCTCCTAAATTGAGTTCCCAAAACTGGGAGGCTAGAATAATTCCTTGCTGGGGAGATTCACATTTATTGACAGCTAGCACAACTGGGGTATTTTGTATACGTAACCATTGCGCGATCGCTTCATCTCCAGCTGTGGGTCCCGCTTGACCATCCACCACTAATACTGCTGCACTCGCTTCAGCCAAAGCTGCCATTGCCTGTTCTCGAATCAAGGGCAAGAACTCGGTATCATCATCAAAGACTAAGCCGCCAGTATCGACAACCAGGTAGTCTCGGTCTTGCCAGAAAGCAGGGCGATAAGTGCGATCGCGGGTTACTCCTGGTTGGTTGTGAACAATAGCATCGGTCACTCCTGCCAAACGATTGACCAGGGTTGATTTCCCCACATTCGGGCGTCCGATAACTGCAACAATTGGCAGGGCCATAACTGGATGTCCTCAAATTGAGGAGTGTGAATGCTTTAGTCTTTAATTCTATCGCAGTTCTCAACTGGGTCAGGTCACTTGTCCTAGGGAGTAGGGAGTAGGGAGTAGGGAGTAGGGAGTAGGGATTACTCAGCACTGGGCTCATAATAATCATGGCTTAAGCCAGGTACAGCCATAATTTCCCCTTCGACGTCCCCTAAGAGAACTTTCAATCCTACACCACCAGCCTTAGTCCGGATATAAGCTAAACCAAACACTCCCTGGTCAGTTTCTGTCAAACTGGTGAGCTTGCCCACTTTTTCCCCATCCACGGTGATGACGCTTCCTAGGTCAGTAGGAGCACTTAAGCGGATACCCCATAGTCGTTGCTTCACTCCTTTGTAGGTATTCAAGCGCGCAATGGTTTCTTGACCAATGTAACAGCCTTTGCTAAAGGAAATGGTTTGCCACAAACCAGCTTCGAGAGGATTGTAATCTTCTGTGAGTTCATGACCTGGCGCAGGGCGTCCCTGTTGGATACGCAACTGTTCCCAAACGCGATCGCCTATGGGGATTGCTCCTGCTGTGGTTAAGGTTTGCCAAACCTGGGCAGCATTCTCGGCAGGGCAAATTAGAGTATATCCAGGCAAGGCCAAGCCACTCCCTACAGCAATGCGGACTTGATTATCCCCGAGCATCAGTTGCTGGTGACTAGCATCTTCTCCTGATATCTCGACACTCAAGCCTGTTAAGAGGGCATCACTAACCGGTCCAATCAACGAGAAAACAGCATGGTGATCAGATACATCCTGCAATTCCACTCGATCCATGGGAAAGATATAACGATCCAGCCACTCCATGATCTGCTGGCGGCAATTTGGAGAAACTAGCAATAGCACTGCATCTGCTAAGATATAGGCAGTAGCTAAGTCAATAGTCCGAGCTGTAGATGTAACAAAAACCGTCTGACAGCCTTGGCCTGGCTGTCGTGTTTGGAAGTCATTGGTGCTTTGATTGTGTAGATAGCGTAGTCGGTCATCACCAGATACTTTGATCAACCCCCAATGGCAAAAATCAACTAAGGCAACTCCCTGACGGGCTGCTTCAATCCCTGCTGCATCATTGCCAAAGCTTACTGGAATCATCCCTGAAGCTACCGACTCAAACTTTGCCCCAGCCAGGCGCTGGACATCTAGCAATTTTTGAGTCTTGATTGGTAATTGGTCATTTGTCATTGGAATCTACCTGTGGCAATCCTGCCACAACTTCTTCTACTAGCTGTTTGGCTTTAGCATCTAGACACTGCCAATCCACAACACCAGCCTGATCAATCAGCATCGGATCAATTTCTACTGGCTGAGTGTCTAATTCAGACTGGGTTGGTCTATAGTCACGAAAACAGACTTGAAAACACAAATCCCATAAATTAATGGCAACTGAAGTATCTTGATGTGCCAAAGACAACTCATAGCCCGGTATGGGTGTAGTAACGTTTTTATAGGTGATTTTCCAGTTTGTTGGCTCCAACTGCCGCCGAATTTGGTCTATTATACGAATAAACGCCGGTTGCATCAGCAGTTGAGCTTGTTCCCATGCCAGCGTATCCTTAAATAAGGGTTTCATTGATATACTCCCAAACAGCCCTTGAAGGGTGTTATCCTACCAGCCATTAAATAAAACAGCAATTATTCCTGACCAGCTTCATCGCTGTTAATACTATACCGATATATCCTCTATCCTATAAGCAGTGGACTATCATCTTTGACAAATTTCCCTGCCGGTAGAGTATGCTAAGTTGAGCCACATAATCGTAAGCGGTCAGCGGTCAGCGGTCAGCCTTCAGCCAATACCTGATAGCCAATAGCTGATAGCTGATAGCAACCATCTGGAGTAGCGTGCGCTAATCGCTGATAGCTGATAGCTGAATGCTAATAGCTGATAGCTGATAGCTGAATGCTGATAGCTTACTGATAATCAGAAGATAAATTGTCACAATCCTGGTCAATAATACCGATCAGCGTATGTTAAACATGAGACAGTTAGCACCCCGCCCCCTTGGTGCGGAGTTTTAAACTTCCTTTTTGTGAAATCTTAGGCACATCAATCCTATGTTAGGCAAGTTACTGGACGGGCGTTACCAAGTGACTCAAGTCCTCGGTTCCGGGGGATTTGGCAAAACCTATTTAGCCAAGGACACGAAGCGTCCAGGTAACCCAAGCTGTGTTGTTAAGCAACTTCAGCCTCCCAATGGCTCTCAGACATTTTTAGACACTGCTCGACGGCTATTTAGCAGGGAGGCTGAAACCCTAGAAAAGCTGGGCAATAATGACCAAATTCCTCGACTACTTGCCTACTTTGAAGAAGACCATGAGTTTTACTTGGTGCAACAGTTCATCGAAGGGCATCTATTGAGCCAAGAGTTGTCTCCTGGTCACCGCTGGCAGGAAAACCAGGTGATTGGGCTATTGCAAGAAGTTTTAAGTATTTTGGAATTTGTCCACCGTCACGGTGTGATTCATCGCGATATTAAGCCCGATAACCTGATCCGACGCACGGCAGATAGAAAGTTAGTGTTGGTGGACTTTGGTGCCGTTAAGCAAGTTCAAACTGATTTGGCTAGTGCCTATAGACAAACTCACCATACTGTGGTAGTTGGCACTCCAGGCTATATGTCCAGTGAGCAGGCTTTGGGTCAGCCCTGTCCTAGCAGTGATATTTATGCCCTAGGGATTATTGGGATTCAGGCTCTAACTGGAATGGTGCCAGATCAGTTTCAGGAAGACCTCAATACTGGTGAAGTAAACTGGCAATCCCTGGTGTCAGTGAGTGTAGGATTGGCGAATGTCCTTACTAAAATGGTTCGCTATCAAGTCAAAGACCGTTACCAGTCGGGATCGCAGGTTTTACGAGACTTACAGAAATTGAGTACTAATTCAAAACCGTACTCCATCAATTCCCCAACCTACTACTCAATTCACAATATCCCTACAGTTGAAGAAAACTTCCCACCGGAGCAAGTACCAACCCCGTTCTCAGAGCAAAAAACTTGGGACGCAAATGTTGATAGGGGTTCTACTCCAAATAAACCAGCACCTTCTCCGTTGCCTCCAACTAAGGCGGATAGATCGGATAATTTGTCTCTGATCATTGGCACTGGCATTGCCCTAGTTACTTCCTCGATAGCTGGTATGGTCTACTCGATGCGTTCTAGCTCTTGGTCACCACCTAGAATAGCGCAACCAATTCCTCCTAGGAGTACACCCAATCGCCGTTCAGATCCAGTGGTATACGAGCCACCAGCCCCAGCTGCCCCAGGTAATTGCCAGGTGACAGGTTTGAGTGTGAATGTGCGCTCCGAGCCTAACGGATCAAAAGTAGATAAGCTCAATCAGGGAAGCAGTCTAGTTCTAACTGGTAGTGGACAACGTGGCTGGGTAGAAATTAGTTCACCGGTTACCGGGTGGGTGTATACAAATTTGACTGACTGCGCACCAACGGTTGAGCCAGTGGTGGCATCGGCTCCCAAGAGAAATGTTCCAAAGAGAAAGGTTTACCCAAAACCAAAACCCGTGGTCAGGAGGGCTCCATCCCCACCACAGACCAGTCAGCCAACACCAGCACAACCGGCAGATAATGGCTCACTAATTTTGGCAAGGGCAGTGGAAAACTATCAGGCAGGAGATATCAAGAGGGCAATTGCGATCGCACAAGATGTTCTCCCTAGTAGTACCGCTTTCAATGGTGCCCAAACCAAAATTGACCAATGGCACAATGAATGGGTATCCTTTGAACGTAAGTTTGATAAGATTCAACAAGCCTATGAACAAGGTCGGTGGGTTGATGTGTTGAACTATGCTCAGAACAGCAATTTGCCAACAAGAGGCTATTGGCGTCAGAAGTTAAATCGAATCATTAATGAAGCTCGGCAGCAACAAGCTAAAATAGAAGCAAAAAGAAAGCAACTCGCTGTACAGAATCAAATTGGCTCTAGAGCAAACCAAGCGATTTCTGGGTCACAACCAGACTTAAATAAAGGTATTCAAAACAATTCACAGCCTGCTCCAAGACCGGTTTCTATTGCCACACCATTGCCTAAACAGCCAGTGGTTACCCGAAATCAAACTACTACACCACCACCGTCTCAATCAACATTAATCAAATATTACGTGATACTCAACGATGGAAGTCTCAGTGGTTTAGCAAATGCCAGGAAAATTGTTCCTGGTGCTTTTTTGGGTCGATTCCCACAAGGGTCTCGAATTCAGATGGGAGCATTCAAAAATGAAGCCAAGGCCAATGCTTTTGCTAACCAATTACGTCAACAAGGAATGAATGTTTCAATCTATATCCCTTGATCCAGACCCAGTTATGGAATCGAGCTGACGAAGGAAAATAGGAGGAAAACCAAGTTTTCGTAATAAATCGTAATATAGTTGAGATACAAGGGGATGTTGTTCAGTAATACTATTGTATCAGGAAAATAAACCCCGCAATGGTGAGAAAAACCGTGTGAGATTTTATGTTCACCATGGTGCAGGGGTAAAAAGAAACCGACGGTAAAAATTTAGGATAAAAAAATACATATGGGTCATTTACGATCTTTAGTGGTTCTACTGGTAATAGTGCTAATGCTCACGATGGGAATCGAAAGCAAAGCATGGGCTAACAAAAAAGTTTTTAACTGCGATTTTGGCTCAACCTATTATGCTTGTGGTCCGATGGTTCTTAGTGATAATACAGTGGTAATTAAAAATCGGGTCCATGGCAGAGTCAAGGTGATCATAATAGCCAAAGAAAGTAGCCAAGTAGAGGTGTGGAAGGAAGATGAAAGTTACACCCGTGTAGATGATGGACATATTCTACACCGTGGAGAAGAAAAGGAATATTCGATCACCCCGGAGTGGCATTATGCTACGATCAGCGCAATTGAAGGAAGTGTGGTGTTTGCTGGAATTTGCTCAGAATATGAAGAGCAGATAGGTATAGAAGCCTACAAGGATATAATGAGACAATACTAAGGAAGATGATGTACGCACTACGCCCCTACAAGCCTAAGAAAAGAACGTTGATCCCAGCACTCAGTTAAGGATAAAAAGACGGGTTAAACGGGACAAACAAACAATTAAAATTACCGAGGGTTAAAGATATCGGTTGAGCAAAAAAAGAGTGAAAATTGCGCATAAGAGAAAGGTTTACGCTACACCTAATCCTGTCGTCAGGAGGGCTCCATCGTCACTACAGACCCCTCAGCCAACACCAGCACAACCGGCAGAGAATGGCTAACTAATGTTGGCACATCGCAGTGCCAAAGTATCACCCAGGAAATATCAAGGGAGCAAATGCGTAAGCGTAGCGAGACCGAAGGTCAATCGCCGTTGGCGTGGCATACCCCCAAAAGCACATATGGTTATCCCAAGTAATGCAGCTTTCAACGGAAGGTCAATACACGATAAAACCCAAAAGCCAGCAATCAATAAATTAAGGAAAGCTGAAGTGGGTTACCTAAAACCCAGCGCGGGTTCACCCAAAGTCAAGTAAATGTCCCAACAAGCCAAACCGGCAACAGTGTTAATCAGGTCGGGTGTACCCAATACCCGATGGAAGTTTTGCGGCAACTAAAAAATCCTTGGTAAGATAAAAACATGAAACCCCAGCTTATCCTTCACCAAGCCCAACCGCATGCTCCAAGAAAAAACACAGTGGTGAAGTGGATGGGATGATACATTGGCCAAATTCAAGAAGGGGCGGGTTCGTTTGGAAAGCCTAAAAACCATGTCACAGGGCCATTAGTAAGAAATAAAGGATATTACATACCCGTACAAATCAAAAGGCGAAAGGTATCCCCAACCCAACTATGTGCGCGTAGTCGATGTGTAGAAAGCAAAGCCGGGCGGATTCAAGAAGAATGATGGAGGAAAATAGGTCTTATAGGGCAATCTAAAAAAAAATTGGCGAAACGCCGAAACAGAGTATGAACGTTTGCTTGACTAATATCACATGGAGGATCTGGTGATCTATACTGAATCGTTTAAATAGGAAACCCCCAAACCAATATATCTTTAAGTACAGGAGTGGGTCAGTGTAACCGACCCCTAGGAAAAAACCAATAAACGATGATACTTCGTCGCGTTACGAAACATGGATGTAACCGAAAACAGTTACAAAACTTAATATCTTTTCGACCATCAAGGTGAGATTCTAGTACGGCCGTAGTAAGGTGTTGATTACGACCAAGCGGTGCGTCGCCTGTGTGACGTGAGTTATAACCCAAGAGGAGTTAAGTCCTGATAAATAGTTTTCCCGACATATTTGACATTTTCCAACATCTTGTTTGATAATGTCAGTGTACTGACCCAAATTTGTCAATGAATGAACAAATTAACTATGTTCCTCCCCGAGT
>NZ_JAAHHM010000053.1:0-45556 GCF_010692445.1 Moorena sp. SIO3E8
GTAGAATACAGGTAACATTGTCAATAGGTAGGTCTTGTTGAACAAAAGAGACCTATCTTTTTTTTAGCACAAAATGGTGAAAGCTTTACATTTAAAGCTTTTCAGGCTATTTCGTCACCCCTTCAGGATAAATTTATATTAGTTAGAAGTACCCCCTGCAATTGATCCTGTTTGTCGTAAAACGGCATTGATGCACCGAGATAGGCAGTTATACCAGCAGTATTGGGGTAAATTTCACTCCAAGTTGAGCGACCAGCTTTGACAGCAGTTCTATACCATGGTCGAGTGCGCGGATCAAATTTAATACTGTCTAGGATTTCCTGACGCTTTTTGATGCAGTCACTCATGGGAGAAACCCCCAAGACCGCGCTGCATCGCTCCCCAAATTCGTTAGTAGAATAGGAGTGAAAAATATGATTGGTAGCTTTGGTGGACACTCTTAGTATCAGTGTACCATCATCTAATCTTTCTGCTCCTAGGTTGTCTTTATTCTCTAAGCCTAATCCAGTAAATGTCAGGGTATTAAAGATCTGAAGCTGCCGCCAAAAGTAACGCTCTAATTGAGGAATATCTTGCAAATTCAATTGACCTAGATTGATGGCAGTGGCATTAATCTGATTTACTACATGAGGAATGGTTAGGTAAGATTCCAAATTCTGCTCAACCCGAGCATTGACTTCTTCAAGCAGTTGAGTAGCAACATCATTAACCGCTCTCTTGCTGTTTCTATAGGACAGATATCCCACAAGTCCCACAGCTGCGAAGATTTGCAGGACAAATGGTATGACCAAGATCAGGCGAAGGGGAACTTTCCCAGAAACCTTGGAAACCCCTTGGGCTAAAGATTTGAATAACATTTGCTTGTGCCATCCTGCTTGACTGACAAATCGCATTTGAGTTACATTTACAGAATTCCCAGAAATCTAGAAAAAATAGCGTTAGCACCCTTGACTAAAGTAAAGGGGCTTAAAGTCCTTTATTTCCTGATGCCTGAATGCTTAGAAAGGACTTCATAAATCTTTATCTGGAGTATTGCCTTTTTTGTGATCAAATTCTCTCAACGAAGTATAATAGAGTTATTTTTCCATTAACTCTAATGTTAGTTTTGGTTTGGGACCATTAAAATGCTTACTTTAAAAGTGTTCTCAGTGGCTACAGTTGCCGTCCTATTAAGCAGTTGCTTAATACCTGAAAAAGCCTTGGCTAGTCGTCTTGATTTCACCACTGAAGCGATTGGGAGCTCAAGTCCTTCAAGAATACTAAATGCCAGTATTGGTCAAACCCTACAAAACGGCGATTTTACGATAGAAAGGACTGGGGGTAACACCACCCTTGGTAATGGAATTGATGAAGATACCAGTTGGAGCTTTGATTTTTCTGACTTGGGAACATCAATAAATGAGTTATCGCAAGCGAAACTAATTTTAGACCTGACACCAAACAACTCCCTGATTACTACCGATGTATTTGGGATCATAGGATTGGATACTATTATTATTGATCTGATCCGCAATCTCGCAGTACGAACTAAGCAATCGGTGTCTTTAAATTTACTGGAGTTTTACGACTCAGGAGAAATCGTGAACGTCTTTAATGCCAATAGTGGCAAGATTCCAGTATTTTATGGAGATGATGCCATTGTTTCTCGTGCTGAGCTGTCATTGTCTACAGGTGAAAGAGTTCCCGAACCTGCTTCTACCCTAGGGATTTTAGCTTTGGGAGCTTTAGGAATTAGTTCAGTATTAAAGCAGAAAGTCAAGCAGCAAAAACAAGTAAAGCAGTAATATCAATCAAGAATTATCACTAGTCAACCGGCAAAAATATATAGCAATTGTCTTTCCCATGAGGTACAAATAGATCCCCCTAAATCCCCCTTAAAAAGGGGGACTTTGAGCTTGAGAAGGGTACCTCATAAATGCAATAAACGCTATAACTAACACTATAACTAGTGTTTTGTTGACGGTTGATGATTGAATAGTTAACAGTGAACAGTTAACTTTCAATCGTCAACCATGCCCTTAAGGCCGTAGGCCACGCTGCGCGAACGGCCACGCTACGGGAACCACAAAAATTTCATCAACGTAGCAAAGCATTCCAAGTAGCAGGACCAACAATGCCATCAGGTTCTAGTTTGAACTTGCGCTGAGCGGCTTGAACTGCGGCTTTCGTAACCTCTCCAAATACCCCATCTACTGTGGCTTTTAAAAAACCAAGAGATTTCAGTCGCCTCTGCAATTGCTGGACTGCTGGACCACGCATACCTTGTCGGAGAATTGGTAAGGTTATAGCCCTAGGCTTAGTTCTCTCAACAGTGACCGCATTGCCTGTTGTGGTAGTGCGATTACCAAAGCCAGTGCTGGTTGCTGGGGAGGAAGGGTTGGGACGAGTTGTGGTGGTTTGGGTAATAGCTTCTGTGATGGAAGGCCTCGGAAACGATGAAGCTGAGATGCCATCAGAGGTGGTTGGTGGTGTTCTACTTGCTGAGGGTAAGGGATTGGAAGTAGAGGTTGAGGATGTTGGATTGGGTGGGATGCTTGGAAACAAAAAATTCCATTCAGCAGCTCCCATGATGCCATGGGGAGTTAAACCCGCTTGTTGCTGGAGCTTGGAGACAGCGATCGCAGTATTATCTCCATAAAACCCATTTACCTCTCCTGTGTAATACCCCAATAATTTAAGAACTGCTTGTAATTCAGATACTCTTTCCCCCTCACTACCAATGTCGAGAGTTGGTCGGTTGATTTTCACTTGGGTAATTGCTTGAGCCAGTTTTGGGACAACGCCATTGGCTTCAAGGGCAACTGATGGCAAATTCCCTAAGCTAAGGGCTACTGATCCAAAGATAGTTATACCGATAATGCTGTTAGTGGTGTCTATAGAATCCATATCTTTACAGCCAATTAAATCTTGTCACGACTTAATTTAACTTTATCGATTTAAGCGGATTTATAGACAACAATAAATTGAGGTCTCCCCCAGTTAAAAGGTAAAACACGGGAGAGACCTGAAGTTTTTGCTTTGCTCTGTTAACCCAGGAAGTTGATTGCAACAGCCGGTCCGACTAGAGAAATATAAGGTTCAATGAAATAGCGATTAGCTGCTGCTTGAGCCATCTCTGGAGTAACCCTTGTCACATCTTGTTGAAACAGGGTATCAAACTCAACTCCTAGCCCGATCGTCTCATACCAGCCATAGACTTGAGCTAGCTGACCATTGGTTTGTTTACCTAGTGCATACTGACCAAGAAGCTTATTTTTGGCAACTTGCAATTCATCCTGACTCAGTTGTTGAGAACAAAGGCGTTCCACTTCGGTAACCAGACCAACCAGGGCAGTTTCTGTATTTTCCGGTGCTGTTCCCATGTAGGCTATAAACGTAGAAGCCGACTGGCGTGTCGGAAACAATGCTGAGACATCATAGGCTAAACCCCGCTTTTCTCTGAGTTCTACAAACAAGCGGCTAGAAAGACCATTGCCCAGGTAGGTATTCAGGAGTTTCAGCGTAGCAAAGTCAGCCTCTTGTACGGCTGAGGTAAGATAACCCAGCATCACAATGGACTGCTGCGTCTCTTGGGCAGTGGTCACTTGGCAGGGTTTTGCAATCGGGGAGGGTAAGGAGGGTTTGCTCAGGGGTGTATCGGGAACTTGCCAATCCCCAAACACTTGCTCCACCTGCCCAATCGCATCTTCTGAGTTAATACGACCTGCAATACTAATTATGAGGTTATCAGGGCGGAAATAAGTCTGATGATAGTGTTCTAAGTCAGCTCGATCCAGTGTAGATACCGTAGCTTCTTCTCCCAACACCGAAAAGCCGTAGGGATGGTCTTGATAGATTGCCTGTCGCAATTGCTTATAGGCAATGTTAAAGGGTTGCTCCTGTTGGGCACGAATAGTTTGAATGGTTAGGTACCTTTCTAGGTCTACTTCGGCATCTGGGAAACTAGGCGATCGCAAAATCTGCCCTGCTAGCTGTAACATTTCAAACCAGTCAGCTGCAACGGTTTTCAGGGAGAGTAGAAAATAATCGTTAGCCGCATCAGCACCAAGTTGAGCCCCCATAGACTCCACCCGTTCGGCAATGTCTATGGAGGATAATTCTTGGGTTCCCTTGGTGATAACTGCTGAGACCAGGTGAGATAGCCCAGCTTGGTTTGGTGGATCGCACTGACTACCTGCCCGAATAAATAGACGGCTGGCAATGATATCAGCAGCAGCATTTTCAACTACAATCACCACGATGCCATTATCTAGCACTGTGCGATGGATATTCTGTTGTTGCTTTAGTGTGATATTAGGCATGATGGTCTTAGGTATTAGGCTTGATAGTCTTAGGTATTAGGAAAATTTGAAATTCCAAATTTTAAATGCACGAATTCCCACTTTTACTACATGCCTTTGTGAGGAGTTACTACCTTTAATGAGTTACGATATAAGCTATCCTTTTGAGGATTGTGATAGCTCAGGTAATAGGTATAAATATACCGAATCCGCTAAGTTTATTACATCTAAATATCTCAGCTTTGGAATATAAAAATGAGTTACGATCTAAGCTATACTGTTGATAATTGTGATAGCATAGCGATGGGGAGAAAGATACCGCTGGGCTAAGTGCATTACGTCATTAGCTGTTAGCTTTTGAATCTCAATCGGATAACTATAGGCTGCTTCTGCTGTAGCAATAGTGCTGTAGTAACCATACAAACCAGCAAGTTGACCAGCAGATTCTGTGGAAAAAATATAGTCGTTATAGAGCTGACGTTGACAGCGTTTGATTTCTGTGGTTGACACTGGTGTCTGTTGCAATTGCCACAGGTGTTCCCTAATTATTGCTTCTACCTGTTCTAGGTACTCGGGTTCTAGGTAGGCGGTAATAGTAAACAAACTCGAATCACGCTGTAGAGAGAAACTACTACCAATGTCTTGCACTAATTGTTTCTCTTCCCTTAATTCTCTTACCAAGCGAGAAGAGCGTCCATCAGCCAGAAGCACAGAGAGTAAATCCAAACCACAAGCATCCCCAAGCTGATCTATCCCTGGTCCGTGCCAAGCCATCAATAGACGTGAGTGCTCCAGACGAGGCAAGTTTAGTTCCTGACGCCTAATTCCGATAAATGGTGCTTCAGCCATCACCTCTGGTTTAGGACAATCACTGGGGGAAGCAAAATCTTGAAATGACTGGTTAACTATAGTTAATGCTGACTCTTGGTCAATATCACCTACAATCACCACAGTCATATTTTCTGGCTGGTAATGGCATTGGTGGAAACAGCGCATTTGTTGGGGATAGTGAGCCATCAAATCCGCTTCAGTACCCAGAATCGGTCTGCCATAGGGGTGACGTTGGTAAACGCTCTCAGAAAGAGCCTGAAATCCAACCCAATCAGGATTATCGTAGCTGCCACGAATTTCTTCTAACACCACACACCGTTCCCGGACAAATTCTTCTTCAGGAATAGCAGGATGCAAGAGTAATTCTGCCAAGGGAGGCAGGGTGTGTTTTAAGTACTCAGAAGCACTGGTTACGAAAAAATGAGCAAAGTCATGGCTAGTAGCGGCATTCGTTACACCACCGTGGCTTTCAATCACATAGTCAAACACACCAGGAGCAATGGTCTCGGTGCCTTTAAAAATCATGTGTTCCAAGAAGTGAGCCATGCCATACAATTCTTCTGGTTCTGCGATCGCACCAGCACCAACCCACACATCCGCCACTACTACTGGTGTAGCGCTTAGGTATTGATGAATGACATTCAAGCCATTGGTCAGTTTGAAAACACTAGCAGGAAACTTTACTTGAGGTAGGGGCTCAGATAACAATGCTTCTAATCTCTATGTGTAACTTTTTACATGATATTACTTAACGTTAATTTTGATTAACCCAGTGTTAAAGATCATGATTACTACTTCAAACTTCCCCTAACTAAGTGCCAGGAACGTCTAGGACGACTATTTCCAGGTAAATTCCGGCATGTGCTGGCAAAAGCTGTAAGTGTATCCATCTTTTCGGTGTATTGCTGATATATCTTGAGGAAAGCAGCTCTTATAACCTTTCATTCCTAACGGGGTAAATCCAAAGCTTCCTTTGCTTCTAGGGGTGACTTTGCCTATCCCTAGTTTTTGATGCTTGGCTATGTCCCCAGTGAGCCAGCCTTTGATTGGTTTGAGTGGGTTGTGTCTAATGGGATAACCGTATTTGTTAAGTGCTGCTTTCTGTCTCCCTCCCTGCCCCTTGCAAGTGACTAACAGCGGCTGAGAGGTTTTCAAGACCAAGGTCTCAATATTCCCAACACAAGCGGCATCAATCCAGTGCTGCTTAGGTAGTCCTAATCTAGTCCGGTTGTATTTGGTTTGCGCTCCCGTTCCGGTGACCACAAACTTGATTGATCGAAGTACCTTTACTAACTTGTTACGAGTCGTATTCACCGCTGCTGCATCCGGTAATGGTTGCTTAGTTTTAGTTTTGATTTTCTGAAGTAGATTTGGTTTCTTTTTTAGGAATTCCTCTATGGGTTTGTTTCCTTTCCGTTGATTGCATTTTTCGCAGGCTAAGCAGAGATTACTGACCCGATTACTTCCACCCAATGACTTTGGGTGAATGTGTTCGATCTGCAAGGGAACAGACTGTTTACCGCAATAGGTACATTCTCTTCCCCATTTCTCAAGTAAGTACTCCTTTACTTCGTAGCCAGCTAGTTCACCTTGTTGGTACTCAACACCATTGATTTCAGGGTTCTGCATTTTCTGGGTATCAAACTTAACTCTTTCGACCCAAACCTGATTGATTGGACAGAACTTAATTAATCGTTTCACCCAGGTTTCAATAGTCAAAACCCTGTGCTCTAAGCTAGGGGCAAGCCAGCCTTCTTTTCGTCTACGGTTAAGGAATCTTGGTTTTCTGTAGCGGGTGTTGCGATTACGCCTTCGGTGTCTTACAGCTTTTCTAGACTCTAGTTTTTTCTTGATCAATCCTCCCCTGTGTTCTAATTCCATTCCCCAAATAACTTGGTTGTTTTGGACTAGGGCAAATCCGGTGACCTTGCTGCCAGGGTCAATCTTGATTTGACAAGGTGAGATAGTTGGATTATCAATCGCAGTCTTCAAGATGATTGTGAACGGGTACATTCTGAAAACCGCTGCCTTGCCTTTGTCTAATAACCGACGAGCTTTCTTTGGGGAAATGGGGTTTAATGGTTGGTTTTTTGTGTCAATAACAAAAACATAATTTTGCATGATTAATGCATCTCAATTCGGTAATGTGTTCCTAGACAATGTTGGGATGGCTTGTTGAGCTAACCACACATTTTGCCTTTATCTTAATGATTAGCGACAGAGCCAGAAGCTGGAGTTCACCCCTGGGTGTCATGACCAAACCAACGTAGGAAGTAAATCCTGAGTCTGCATCCTAGTTGGCAATCCCGGAAATTACCGGGAATTGCCAAGGCTTACACTAGGAGGACTGTGTACCTGAATCAGAGCCCCGTCAGCGGTATAGATTTCCATAGGGATATCGGAATTATAGCTAATCCCTTTGAGGGCATCTTCTAAAGTCAATACGTGATTGACGATGCCAGCGTGAGCCTCTACATCACCTCTGACTTGAGCGGTGATGGCTGTTTGTCTGACCTGATACATATAAGTAGGTGTTAATTCTACTTTAATCAGACTTTCATCAATGGTGTAATTACAAACTCGAGTTTCCCCAGTACAGATTTGTTCAAGATCACTACCAATTTGTTTTAACTTTACCTGCAACTGCAACTTGCTTTGAACTGCCTTAAGGGCGTTTTGATAAGGCTCGATTAAAGACTGTGCATTTTTGTGGTAGTATGTGGAGTTTGGAACCTGCTTCACGTAAGTTAAAGCGTTGCGCCAATGAATCGCAGCCACCGACCATTGCTCCTTTCCCTGAGCCTTTTGAGCTAACTGAGCTAGACGTAGTCCCTGATTGTAGGCGTTGGTAGCAATTTTTTCCTGGGTTTTGCGATCGCGTGCCCTGGCCAGATTAGTTTTATAGAATTCCTCCAGTCGTTGCTTGTCCTCTTCAACCGTTGTTCCTTGAGGAATTTTTTTCAGACGGTCTAATGCGGTTTTCCAAGTACTATAAACTAGTTGCCATTCCTCTAAGGTCTGGGCTACACCCTGACGAGCTTGGGCAATCTGAGCCGCTTTCTTAGCCGCTTTCATAATTTGACTCGCCTGTCTTTGTTTGACTAATCGCCGATTAACTTCGTCTAAATTGACCTTATATAGCTTAATTTTTTGTTGCGCTATAGCATTCAGGCTACTCTCCTTAGGCATTTGTTCAAGGCGGGCAATTGCCTCTCGCCACAGTTTTTGAATTGCTATCCACTTTGATGCCTTATGGGGAGGATTTTTCCCTTTATGACCTGCCCTAGCCGCCATTTGCATGGCTGTCACTAACTGATCGAGGTCTTTACCTCTAACTTGATAGGCATGAAGCAACTCTTGTGCTGTGTCATGCTTCATTGACCAAAACGGAATTGCTTTGAGTGCTTCAATCGCTGTCTTTAATTCCTTCTGAGCTTCGAGAATGTCCTTTCCCGATTTAGGTTTTTTGAGGGTGTCTGCTGATTTTTTACTCAATAGCTGAGCTTCATTCAGTGAACTACAAGACCCAAATACGCAGGGACGGGTAAAAACATAAAAGCCGCCGGTTAAAAATACTAGACCCAATCCCATGCCCACCACCACCAACAAAAGAAACGTACTTTGAGAATTTCCTTCATGGGGTTGTAGTGTTTCAGGGAATGGCTCATCGGTTTGAGCCTCGGGATCAGAAAGTGGTTCGTCCCAAGGGTGGGCTGCAACGTCAGAATCCATTGATTGATCGTTGCTTTGGTTAGACTCAGGGGTTAACTGGTTAGAATCCATTGCCTGTAGCAGGAGCAAAGCCAGAGATACCAAAAAGCGATGCAGAGGTGCGACCCGTGGCGAATTTAATTCGCCAACGGAAAACGCACCATTACGGTCTTGGGGAGGCAGCGCGGTCTTGGGGGTTCCCCCCATGAGCGACTGCCGTGGTTTCCCCCACTCGCGCTTTGCATCAAGAAAAGGTACTTAATCTTAACCCAAAATATCCTCCTATGCTTCCAGTGGTTAGGCAGGAATTGGTGAGATATCAAGGCAACAGTGAGGAATTATAGGGGTTAGGGGGGAATTTTGACATCCTCCCACCGCGCTCATCGTAGATTATAGCGGGGGATTCCTAAGACTCACGACTTAGGTTTCTGCTTCAATGCACCAGCCTTCCGAGATTTACTCTCTTCCGGTCTTACGGTCGCTCCACAGACTGAAACGGCAAGCCCTGCCGCCAAAATATTAATTGATGCGTTAATATCGCGATCATGGTGAGCATTACAAGAGGGACAATCCCACTCTCGAATATTTAAAGGTAAAGATTCAACGCGATTTAAGCATACAGAGCAAAGTTTGCTACTGGGAAACCACCTGTCAATTAAGACAGCTTTGCGGTCGTACCACTCTGACTTGTATTTGACCTGACGAATTATTTCCGCCCAGTTAGCATCACTGATTACTTGAGCTAATTTGTGATTTTTTACCAGATTTTTTACAGCTAAGTCCTCAAAGGCAATCAATTGGTTTTCTTTGACCAGTTTAGTGGTTAGCTTATGGGTAAAATCTCTTCTAGAGTCTTTAATTTTTGCGTGGATTCTGGCAACTTTCAAACGAGCTTTACAACGGTTGTTGGATCCTTTTTGTTTCCGTGATAGATCTTTTTGGTATTTAGCTAGTTTTTTCTTGAGTTTTTTAAAATGTTTAGGGTTGGTTATTTGGTCTCCGTTACTGGTTGTAATTAGGCTGGTAATCCCCAAATCAAAACCAATTTGATGGCTAGTTGGAGGTAGACTCAAATCTCTGTGATCATTAAACCTGATTGAGATATGCCAACGATTAGACGGATCTAAGCTAACTGTAACGGTACTTGGATTACAGTTAGCCGGTAACTGACGACTCCAACGAATAGGCAAAGGTTCTTGGCATTTAGCCAAATAGATCTGGCTATTTCTCCATTTAAATGCGGATTTGGTAAATTCCGCACTACCACCATTGCGTTTTTTCTTGAAGTTTGGATACTTAGTACGACCTGCAAAGAAATTAGTGAAAGCTGTTTGAAGATGTCTTAATCCCTGTTGGAGTGGAACACAACTTACTTCATTCAGAAAAAATAAATCTTCTTCTTTTTTCCAACCTGTTAACATTGAAGAGGTTTCTTTGTAGCTTATTCTTTCTTGACGTTCGTACCACCCTTTGGTTCTAGCATCTAGAGCTTTGTTGTAAACAAGTCTTACACAGCCTAGAGTTCTCCTCAACAGAGTTTCCTGCTCAGGTGTAGGATAAAAGCGGTATCGGTAAGCTCTTTCAGTCATACTCACATTTTCAACCATTTTATGTGAGATGTCAACTGGACCCATGGACGCAATTCCTGAGGGTCAGAAGTTACCCCAGCGAGCAATCCCTCGCTGGGGCAGCCTTTATGGTTGGTCGGCTATGGATAAAAGGGTTAAAACTTTGAGGCGCGACCCATGGCGAATTTAATTCGCCGTCGCGAAAGCGCGCCTCCATGATTAAGGCCAGAGACGAAACCTTAGGAGAGTGGAGCCTTTATGGTTAGTCGGTTATGCGTAAAAGGGTTAAAACTGTTTGATTAAGGCTCCACTCTCCTTACGGTAACTTCAAACCTTATTTTAAGGTTTCGTCTCCGGGCTGTGTGGGTCACCTGCGGGAGCACAATAGGCGCCCCGTCTCCCGCTTATAACGGGAGTCTCCTTGCTCTTAAGGATGAAGAATCAAAGAAGCAAGGAGTGACATCCTCCTACACCGTCATCTTTGATTCGGTCTCGACTTCCAAGCTTACGATTAGACATTCCTAGATCGGGACTTATCTAGAACCATCAACGAATAGCTGCCCTGATCTGGCGGCGGCGGTGATCTGGAGTTATCAACTATTGACTTCTATCATATATTAATAACTTACTGATGGCGTTTAAAGCGATCGATACCTGCTTCCCTTCTACCTATCCTACCTAGGGACTACTGGGGGAATAATTTTGCTGTTTTTAATAACTAATTTAAAGCCGCTTCAGGTGCTAGACGCTTTCACCGAAGTGTTTCTACGGCATTGACCAAGTGGCAAAAGATTTGAAACGTCGTGCTTAGGATTGTTCGCGAATCATGCATCTGTTAGAATATCAGGCTAAAGAATTATTCCGTGAGATTGGCATTCCGGTTTTGCCTGCTCAACGCATTGACCATCCTACCGACATCAAGGGATTACAGATTCCCTATCCGGTGGTGCTCAAATCTCAAGTATCTACTTGTGGAGACAACCCAGCTCGTCGGATCCGGTGTGTAGAGAATACCATCGATGCGATCGCAGCAGCTAGGGCAATTTTCAAACTCCCGATTCTGGGTAAGCATCCTCAAGTACTGCTAGCAGAATCCCGTTACAATGCTGAACAAGAATTTTATCTAGCCGTGTTCCTAGACTACAACTTGGCCCGTCCTGTGCTACTGGGTTCTTCCCAAGGGCGTATGGACACCAAAACCTTGATCAGCGATATGCAAAAGGTTGTGGTCGAGCAAAACTTTTCACCCTTCTATGGGCGGCGTCTTGCCATCAAAATGGGACTTCATGGTAATCTGATTGAGTCAGTGAGTGGGATTATTAATAAAATGTACCAACTTTTTGTCCAAAAAGATTTGGACATAGTGGAAATTAATCCCCTCGGTGTTAGTCCCACTGGTGAACTCATGGCTCTTGATGGTAGGATTGCTATCAATGACAAGGCTCTGAGACGTCATCAGGATTTGATCAACTTGACATCGACCATGGCTGAGAACGGGTCTTACCAAGACATGCCCACTAACTCAAGCCATAATTTCAACGGTCGTGATCTCAAAGGCAACATCGGGATTATATGCAACAGCATGTGTCTAGCTGCAACAACAGTTGATCTGGTATACCAAGCAAAGGGTAAACCAAGACACTGTCATCTGGTTCCAACGATCAACTCTAACCAATACTGGCCAATAACTCCTGCTGCGATAGAGGAACTGCAAGAGGCTTTACGAAAACTAACCACATCCGAAGGGATTAAAGTGGTCTTAGTGAATATCTTGAGCAATAGGGCTACCAGCAATGCCGCAGCTGAGATGATTGCCAATTATCTACTGTCTCAAAGTTGGGAAACAGCTGTACTCAATTCAGAGAACCAGGAGCAAAATTCCACCAGTCATCCCCTTAGCTCCCATCACCAAGACCTGTTATCTAAGGGCAAATCTCCTGGATCAGCCTCTGGGATTGAGAGACCTCACCTTGTGATCCGTTTAGTTGGGACAAATTTTCACTCGATTCAACAGCGTTTGGCTCAGCTCCCGGTACACTTTACAGACAACTTAGATGAGGCAGTCAAGCAAGCTGTATCTATTGCCAGGAAAGGCTCACGACGTCCTAACCTAGTCATCTAGCTGAGTGCGTCAGTGCTCAGTTACGATTCTTTGTCTTGATGCAGTCGCTCATGGGGGAAACCACGGCAGTTGCTCATGGGGGGAACCCCCTTTGGCGGCGCTGCCTCCCCAAGACCGCACTGCCTCCCCAAGACCGCGCTGCATCGCTTGTTCCTTATCCTTTTTGATTAGCCAGAGTCTTCTGGCAACTAAAAATGATCAATGATCATTGATCATTGACAAACTACAAAAGAATAAGGATCAATCACTAATGAACTTGAGTACCGATAGCAAAGTGTTAGTACAAGGCATTACACAACCTCTAGGTTTGTACTACGCTGCCCGGATGAAAGCCTATGGCACCAATGTCGTAGCTGGAGTTAGTACTGGTCAGGGAGGGCAAACCTTACATGGCATTCCTGTATTTGATTTAGTAGAGCAGGCTTGCCATCATGTCGGTGCTGTGGACACAACCATTATTTTTGACGAATCTTACCAGATAAAGGATGTTGCCTTGGAAGCGATAGATGCTGGGATCAGGCAAATTATTCTCGTTACTGGTGGTATTCCTCCCTTGGATATGGTAGAATTACTAGCTATTGCCCAAGCTACTAAAACGATTATTCTTGGTCCGAGCAGTTTTGGGATTATTGTTCCAGGAAAAGTTTTGCTAGGGACTCACGAGAGTGAATTTTACAGACCTGGCTCAGTGGGATTAATTACCCGTGGTAGTTATCTGATCTACGAAGTTGCTTTAGGCTTAACTCAAGCTAACCTAGGACAGTCAATCGCTATTAACCTTGGCAGTGAAGCAATTGTTGGTTCTTCATTTAGCCATTGGCTGGAGGTTTTGGAAAAAGATAAAGCTACAAACGTTATTGTCCTAGTTGATCAGACTGGCGGCGGCTACGAAGACGTGGCCGCTGCCGCGTATATAGCCCAGGAAATCCATAAACCAGTGATTTCCTACATTGCGGGACGCTATACACCAGAGACACAACTAATTAGTAACCCTAGTGCTAGGCTATCGACTCACCTACCAGAGGCTATGAGTAATATGACTAAAATGTCTACGGCACAGGAAAAAGTCGCAGTATTTAAGCAAGGGAGAATCCCAGTAGCTGAACGCCCTTCCCAAATTCCCATCTTGGTTCAAAAGGCTCTCGACCATTGACAGCAATTGATTCGTCACTCCATCACCCGTTGGTCGGATTTATAGCGCTACGCACAAGTAAGAAGTAAGAAGTCAGAAGTCAGAAGTAAGCTAGACTCACGTTTCGGAGTTTAGGAATGTCCTAATTTTAATGCGTAGTGCGAGTGCATCATAGTTTGCATACTACAAACTGAGATCGGGAATGTGGGTTATAACCTGTAACCTACAATCTACAACCTGTAACTAAAAACCTACAACTTGTAATATACAACCTATAACCTACAACCTGTAACCTTGTTGAGCCTAGTTTTTTGCAAAGTATCGTTAAGCGGGCTGGAATTTAGTTGAGATTGTTTACTAGAAAACAATCCTTTCGGAATAAATCGATAAAATAGAGGATGTAGGGTTTATGATAAGACCCAACTAATCGTCGTTTTCAACTGACCTAGTTTAAATTTCAATTAATTTATGGAACTTAGTGGCTCATCTGCCAACTCTTCTGACCCTCACCCATATAGATGGGCAGAAGTCTTGGGTACGGTAATTGCGCTGTTGACGTTAACATTACCTTTGTTGATCATCGCTTACTACTCTTCTTCAAATAACTACGTTAATGTTTTGCCACAAACCACCTACTCACCTACGAGATTAGAAGATTGACATACAAGTTTTTTAGATAACCAAAGAAGGAAAAGTATGTGGGTGCGCTGATTTAAAAACCTTCAATAGCTGAGGTTTAATAGAAAATCCCAGCGTCATGTCCCCTAGGGACTGGCGTAAGGGGGATTCTGTGAAATTTCAGCTTTATAGAAAGTTTGAGTTGAATGGTATACCACTTGCCTTGGCTCCTTGATGATAGTTAACAGCGGACAAGGAAAAGGAGAAAGGGGAATCAGAGGAGATTGATGTCGTCTCTTTCACCCAGGCTACCTCTTATCAAGCAAAGGGAAGGCAGACAAGGAAAAACCATCAACAATGAACAACAATGAACAATTACCAGTCTCCTTCGCTATAGGCTAGCTTAAGTAGATAGCCTTCACCCATAACCTTTCACCTTTCACTTTAACTAAATCTCTAGGTCAAAAAAGCTTTTAATTTAAAGAGAATGAAAAAAATCTAACTAGAAAATAAAAGAATTTGTAAAGTTGCGGAATTTCCCGGTTTCTGGATTGAAAATTATGTCAATGTGCGTAAAGATTAATTTCGCCTAACTCCATCTTTGGGCGTATTCCCAAAATGATTTTCATTGCAAAAGGATTCTGGCAACACTCAACCAATCTAGGTTTACTGACTTTGGTTTACCTTGGGCTGGCAAACTTAGTCCATGGATGGATTGCAGGTAATACATTAGTACCACCAGTTTGGTCTCCCGCAGGCATTACCCAAGCAACCGTATTACTACTAAGGGAGCATCTTTGGTGGTTAACCGAACACCAAGGAGTTTTGCCATCGGTTTCTTGGGGAGAATTTTTCTGGACTGTGTCGCCTCAGAGGTTCTGGCCAGTTTCTGGGATAACTGCTTTAGGGTATATCTTGTCAGTATTCCTCTCGATAGGATTAGCACGGTTGTGGCAGCTTCGTCCTTCCCTAGAACGGCGACGAGATGTATTGGGGTTCCTAGGGGTGTCGATGCTTGCCACACTAATTGCTCCGACTGTCACTCTAACTAACTTACACCTGAGTGGTGAATTTGATGGTAGGAATTTCGGCGGGATGTGGTGGCAATGGTGGTTAGGGGACTTAATGGTGGTTTTAGTCGTAGTACCAGTGTTTTTAGTGTGGTGCTACCTAGTGAAGGAGTTGAAGGTTGGCAAGTTGTTCGCGTTCGCGAAGCTTGGCCAATTGGCCAAGGTTGAGAAAGTTGAAGAGTCAAGCCAAACTAACCTGCAACTGTCTAACCAACAACCGTCAACCCCTCAAGCAAGCATAAAGATAAAACAATTTATTTTGGCAGCTATCTGGCTGATTTCACTCTTGACAGTCAGTTGGGGAGTGTTTGGGTCGGACATTGCGCCAGAAATGGCAACCTATCCCCTTGCCTGGTTGACATTTCCCTGGCTGATTTGGGCTGCCCTCCAATTTGGTCAACGCCTCACCAGCCTAGGTTGCTTGATGGTATCGAGCATTGCCATTGTAGGAACCAGTTTGGGTACCGGACCGTTTGTTGCCAGCACCGGGGACTTGAGCGAAGCACTTCCCCTGCTACAGGTTTTTATGATACTGATGGCAACAATCGCTTTATTCTTGGCAGCAACTACATCAGAACGAAACGCGGCGGCAGAATTGTTGCGCTTAAGCGAAGCCAAATACCGCAGCATCTTCGAGAATGCTCTGGAGGGCATTTGTCAGACTACACCTGACGGACACTATATCAGTGCTAACCCGGCACTAGCGAGAATATATGGCTATCAATCATCAGCAGAACTCGTAGCAAGTGTTACCGATATTGCCCACCAACTTTATGTTGATCCTCAACGACGGGCAGATTTGCTTCTACAGCTACAGGAAGATGGTGTTGTTTCAGGGTTTGAAGCACAGATTTATCAAAAAGATGGTACTATAATCTGGATCTCCAAAAACGTGCGGGCTATCCATGATAGTAGTAACTTTCTACTCTACTACGAAGCTACAGTTGAGGATATCACAGAGCGTAAGCAAGCTCAAGAGGCACTTCGTCACCAGAATGAACGGCTGGAACATCAATTTCAAGAGCGAACAGCTACCCTGAGGCAGCTCAATCGACAATTAATCGCAGAGGTTCTTGAACACAAGCGCATTGAGGATGCCCTTAGGGAGAGTGAGGAACGGTTTGCTCTGGCTATTCAAGCCAACACCAACGGACTCTTTGAAATCAACCTGAAAACCTATGATCATTACTACTCGCCCCAATTTCTCAGCCTGATTGGCTACCCATTAGATCAAGATGGACCGACCATTAATGAATTACTGGCACTGATTCATCTTGAGGATATTGATGAGGTGAAAGCCATCCTAGATAACCTATGTGCTGGACGAAGTTCTCAGCGATGCAGCGCGGTCTTGGGGAGGCAGCGCGGTCTTGGGGGTTCCCCCCATGAGCGACTGCCGTTGGTTTCCCCCATGAGCGACTGCATCAAGAAGTGGAAACACAAGTTTCGTCTGCTGCGCACAGATGGCTCAATTTCCTGGATTCTCTCGACTGGCCTGGTGATCAAAGATCATAACGGTGAAGTGGTTCGTCTAGTTGGTACCTTTACTGACATTACTGATAGCCAGAGAGTTAAAGCCTTGTTAGCTGGACAAAATCGTATCCTGGAAATGATTACCCAGTGGGAGAAGTTGCCAGATGTACTAGACCGACTAGCTCGGTTGATTGAGGAGCAATTGCCCAAGATTAGGTGTGCTTTCTTGCTGGTGGACAAAAATGGGGTTAATCTGCATCATACTGCCGCCCCCAGCCTTCCAGAATCCTACATTCAGGCAATTGATGGTATGGTGATTGGTCCATATATGGCTTGCTGTGGCACTGCCGCCTATTGGCGAGAACCGGTCATGGTTAAGGATATTGCTACTCATCCCCTGTGTGGAAATATAAGGGATTTGGCACTCTCCCACAATCTCAGAGGGTGTTGGTCTATCCCCATTTTGTCCACTGAAGGGACGGTGCTAGGCACCTTCTCAACATACTACACTGAACCTCATACCCCAAACCGCGAAGAGCAACAACTGGCGGATAAGGCCACCCAACTCGCTAGAATTGCCATTGAGCGCTCTGTGGCACAGGAGGATGTACTCCGTACAAATGCCATGCTCAAAGCACAACAAGAAGCTGCCATTGATGGAATTTTAGTGGTTGATGAAAATTTTAGGGTGGTTTCCTACAACCACCGTTTCTGTGACTTGTGGCAGACTCCAGAACAGTTGTTTCAAGCCAATGATATTAAAGAATTGCTCAAGCAGCTGAGTTCTCAACTGAAGCATCCCGAAGAATTTCTGGCTCAGGTGGACTATCTCCAGGCTCATCCCAAAACAACGAACTACGATGAACTTTTAATGAAAGATGAGCGTATTTTTGACTTTTATTCAGCACCAGTGCTTACCAGTGGTGGGGATTACTATGGTAGAATCTTCTGCAACCGAGATATCACTGAACGCAAGCTATCAGAGGCAAAACTACGGCAGGCGGAACAGAAGTATCGCAAGTTAGTTGAGTCAGCTGGTGATGCTATTTTGATGGCAGATGCGGAAACCGGAATCATCCTGGAAGCCAATCAGATGGCGGAACAGATGCTCGGTCGTGGCAGAGATGAAATTATTGGGTTGCATCAGAGTCAGATTATTCCACGAGAACGATTCAAAGCCTACTCCCAAATTTTCCAGCAACATGTGGAGGCAGGGGGTGTATTTCAAGTAGAACTGGAATTACTGCATCAAGTTGGTACAACCGTGCCTGTAGAAGTTAGTGCGACTACTTTGGAGCTGCAAGGCAAGACAGTTGTGCAGGGAATTTTTCGAGACATTAGCGATCGCAAACAGGCAGAACAGGCGTTGAAGCAGGCTAAAGTTGACGCGGAAGTAGCCAATCGGGCTAAAAGTGAATTTTTAGCCAACATGAGCCATGAATTACGTACCCCCCTTAACGGCATTTTAGGTTATGCCCAAATCCTCCAAGAGGAACCCAATCTGAGCGCTACGCACAAAGAGCAGCTCAGTATTATTCAGCAAAGTGGTCAGCATCTGTTAACCCTACTCAATGACATCCTGGATCTATCAAAAATCGAAGCCAGAAAAATGGAACTTGATGTCAGAGATTTTCAGTTTCCCAAGTTTCTGGAAGGTATTGTGGAAATTGTGGTGATCAGTGCTAAACAAAAAAACATTTCATTCCGTTACGAATTCCTTTCGCCTCTGCCTGAATTTGTCAAGGGTGATGAAATAAGACTGCGACAAGTTCTGATGAACCTTTTGGGAAATGCTGTCAAATTTACAGATACTGGTGAGGTAACGTTTAAAGTTGGTTATTTGGGGTGTTCAGAGTTGAACGTTGATCGGTTGAACCTTGTTCGCGTTAGCGCAGGGTCGGCCGAAGGCCACGCTTTCGCCGTAGGCGACGCTGAAGCGTGGCCGAAAGGCCAAGGTTGTCAAGACAACCTACCCTACGGTAACGCCCAAGGCGAACAACCTAAAAACCGTCAAGCTTTAACCGAAAAGCAAGGTACTCAAAAAATGCGCTTTGTGATAGCAGACACTGGCATTGGTATACCACCAAAACAACTAGCAGAAATATTTTTGCCATTCCATCAAGTGGGCAATACTGACCGTCAGGTTAATGGTACAGGCTTAGGACTATCGATTAGTAAACGTTTAGCGGAATTAATGGGTAGTGAATTAAAGGTGAAAAGCACTGTCGGTCAAGGTAGTATTTTTTGGCTAGATTTAGATTTGCCAGAGGTTTCCGAGGAACAACAAGGAGGACAAGGAATTCTAGAATCCACTAAGGAAGAGAAAGCTGAAGACGTTATGCCTGTAGCTCCATCGCCAGATCAAATATCCGTTCTGTATGAACTAGCAATTATGGGTGATATTCGAGGCATCCAAGAGGAAGCTAATTTGATTGAACAGTTGGATGATAAATTCATTCCATTTTCTCAAAAGTTGCGTCAATTATCAAAAGGGTTTAAAGAAAGACAAATTCTGGAATTTGTTCGGAAGTACATGGATACAAAAGACCGCGAAGCTCATCGAATAAAATCAAAGGATTTAAAAACTCCAGATAAAGTTAGTAAAAAATAAAGTCTATATCTTTAAAAATAATCGCCATTTAAATGACTAGTTAAGCCAGGGATAAGTTATTATATTTTTAAGGGTGATTTTAATTAGGTTTATTTTGATTAAATTGCACTATTATTTTGTAAAAAAATATCCGAGTATTTTTGATCTTATTAATTAGCCATTGATTAGCGAAAACCCCCAATAACGAGTTCATGTGATTATGAATATTTCCTCAGTAACTCAAACTAATCATCATTCCTCTTCCCGGAAAATTACCCTAACTGAGAGCTATAACAAAATTGGCTATAAAGGTGTAATTGTGATTGTTGATGATAGTCCGACTAATTTAGGGGTGATGTTTGAGTTGTTGAGCAATTCTGGATTTAAAGTCTTAGTCGCTCAAGATGGCTATAGTGCGCTCGAAAAAGTCAACTATGCTCAACCGGATCTAATATTACTGGATATTATGATGCCCGGAATTGATGGGTTTGAAACTTGCCGTCGCTTGAAAGCTCAAGAGTCAACTAGAGACATCCCAGTTATTTTTATGACGGCTCGTACTGATACTCTCGACAAAGTTAAAGGTTTCAGGCTCGGTGCAGTAGATTATCTCACTAAACCAGTGCAGCAGGAAGAAGTAAGAGCGAGAGTAAACACTCACTTGAAAATCGGGCGTTTACAAAAGCAACTACAAGCACAAAATTTTCAGCTCCAAAAGGAAATCAAGCAGAAACAAGAAGCTGAGCATAAATATCGCAGTATCTTTGAAAATGCCACTGAAGGGATTTTTCAAGTTACACCAAAAGGAAAATTTATCACCGCTAATCCAGCCCTAGCAAGTATTTTGGGCTATCAGTCGCCAGAACAACTGATTAATCAAGTCACGGATATTGGGAAAGAACTCTACCTCGCACCGAGGCGTCGTGACGATATATTAGCCCTAATCCACAAAGAAGAAACATTATCAGAGGTTGAGTCCGAGGTCTATCGGAAAGATGGTATGGTAATTTGGATTTCGGAAAATATACGAGCAGTCAGAGACAATTTTGGAGATTTACTCTACTACGAAGGCACACTTAGCGACATTACAGAGCGCAAAAAAGCTGAAGATGAACTTCGTCGTGCCCGAACCGAAGCTGAGCTTTTGCTGCTTAATATTTTGCCCCAACCGGTCGCAGAACAGTTAAAAAAAGGAGAACGTACTCTGGCAGAAAGTTTTGAAGATGTCACTGTTTTGTTTGCTGATTTAGTTGACTTTACCAAACTTTCAAGCCAAACTTCTCCCACTGAACTGGTCGAAATTCTCAATGTAATATTTTCAGAGTTTGACCAACTAGCTGAGGAGCATGGTGTCGAAAAAATTAAGACGATTGGTGATGCTTATATGGCTGTTGCCGGTCTGCCAAAACCTTGCAAGTATCATGCAGAAGCGATCGCTAAAATGGCATTGGATATGCAAACATTAATTGCCCAGTACAATGCTCAAACGAATCACAATTTCCGTCTCAGGATTGGCATCAACAGTGGACCAGTGGTGGCTGGGGTAATTGGAATCAAAAAATTCAGCTATGATTTGTGGGGTGATACCGTAAATATGGCTAGCCGTATGGAATCTCAGGGTATACCAGGTGGCATTCAGGTTACAGTTACTACCTATGAGAAATTAAAAGATAAGTACCGGTTTGATAAACGGGAACCCTTTGAAGTCAAAGGCAAAGGGAAAATGACTACTTATCTGCTCACAGGTCCTAAAGCAATGGGTAATGGGTAATGGGTAACTGACCTAACTATAGTTGACTTGACCCTTGACGGATTTCTTGAGTTCAGCCTTTAGTTCAGCAGTTCAGCAATAGGGTAAATTAAACTAACCCATGGAAAAATAACCCAGATTGAGCAACCTGTGCTACTATCTGGGAAAATCCTCCTAGCTGAGATCACCAATGGGTAAGGTTCTGGTGTTAAACGCCTCCTATGAGCCGCTCAACATCACCAACTGGCGACGGGCCGTTGTGTTGTTGATCAAGGGTAAGGCAGAGCGTATCGAACATAACGGCAAATACGTTTACGCAGATTTTCCACTGCCTACAGTGATTAGACTGCGCCATTACGTCCGGATACCCTACAAAGAGATTCCCCTTACCCGTCGTAACATCCTGCACCGTGATGGTCACTCTTGTCAATACTGCGGTTACAGCGGTGATGACTTAACGTTAGATCATGTGATTCCTCGTTCTCGCCATGGAGGTGACTCCTGGGAAAATCTTGTTACAGCTTGCGTGCGCTGCAACGTCAAAAAAGGGAATCGCACCCCTAAAGAAGCCAACATGATGTTGCGAACCCAACCCCGGAGACCTTATAGTAGTCTCCACTTTGAAATTGCTAAAGACTTAAAAACTGGACGGCATCAGGAGTGGCGGAAGTATGTGATTGGTGGCTAGTCCGCTAACTCATGTCACGACTAATCAAGCCAAAAGGGGGCTTGTGACAGTTAACCAATGGCTAATCACCAATGGCTAATGACTAATGACTACTAACTAATGACTAACAATTTACTTAACAGTGGTGCATCTAGCTTAGATTCAGAACAGGTTGATGCTAAAGCGCAACCGTCATCTACTCAAGATGTAAATTCTTCCGTGGGAAATTCCCAAACAAAAAGGTGGCAGTCGGCTACATCAGGTTCAAAAGTACATTCAAAAGTACAACAGTTGCAGGAGACTCTAGAGCGTCATCAAAATGAGCGGCAACTGATCATCCTACAAGATTTCCCTGACCCAGATGCTCTCTCTAGCGCTTGGGCTTACCAGCTGATTGCCGAGCAGTATAATATCCAATGCGATATTGTCTATGCTGGTACCCTCTCTCACCAGGAAAACATTGCCCTGGTTAAGTTGACTGGTTTACCAACCAAACGCTGGAGTGTGGAGACCACAAAAAATCAAGATTTATCGGTGTATCAGGGCTATGTGCTGATTGATAATCAGGGTACAACCACCCAGCTATTACCGATTGTTACCGAGGCGAATATTCCTCTAATTGCAATCTTTGATCATCACACTAGTCAAGGGGAGTTGAAAGCAGAATTTATTGACCTTCGTCCTCAAGCAAGAGCCACCGCGACGCTATTAACCCATTACCTTCAGGCTGGGTTACTACAGCTTGATAGTAGCATTAGTGAACATATCAAATGTGCTACAGCCTTGATGCATGGTCTGCGCTCTGATACTAATATGCTGATGCAGGCTCAGGAAGAGGATTTCTTGGCAGCTGGATATCTCAGCCGCTTCTACGACACTCAACTGCTTAACGCTATACTCAAAACATCTCGATCTCGCCGAGTGATGGATGTGATTGAGCGATCGCTTAAATATCGCCTTCTCCAAGATAACTTCTCTATGGCTGGTGTGGGCTATCTTCGCTATGAAGACCGGGATGCTATTCCCCAAGCTGCTGACTTTTTAGTTACTGAAGAAAATGTTCACACTGCTGTGGTTTATGGGATTGTTTACGATGAAGACCAAGAATTAGAAGTGGTGATTGGTTCCTTGAGAACCAATAAGTTAACCCTCGACCCTGATGAATTTATCAAAGAAGCTTTCGGTCAAGACAGTCATGGGCGTTTCTTTGGTGGTGGACGCATGATGGCTGGTGGCTTTGAAATTCCGACGGGATTCTTGAGTAGTTTTAATGACAAATCGGAGTATGCCAAGCTCAAGTGGGAAGTGTTTGATACCCAAGTCAAGCAAAAACTACTGCGGTTAGTTAATCCCCAGGATACGGTTATCTAAAGTGACTAATACCAACTAATGAACTCAGGAGTATTTTCAGTGAGCGCGATCGCATTTTAAGCGAATCTCAACCATCAGCCCATGGAACTCTACTTAATTCGCCACGGTATTGCTGCTGAGCGAGGCACCTACAACAACGATCGAGAGCGGCCACTGACCAAAATTGGCCATGAAAAAACTAGTAAAGTAGCAAAGGAGCTCCATAAACGAGGGCTAAACTTTGACCTAATCTTGACTAGTCCATTGGTCAGAGCTAAGGAAACCGCTGCTATCCTCCAAGATGTTGGTTTAGGCTCATTGGTTGAAGAGTCGGATAGTCTCGCTCCTGAGGGTGACATTCACCAATGGCTCAGCTGGCTACAGCAGAGGTGGAGAAAGACTAATGCTCAAAGACGTTTGGCTCTAGTTGGTCATCAACCGGATTTAGCGAATTGGGCGGAAATGTTGGTGTGGGGAGTATCCAATCAAAAACTAGTGCTCAAAAAAGCTGGAGTAATTGGGTTAAAGCTTCCTAATACTGGGAAGCCCTTCGGTCGCAGTGAGCTATTCTTGCTGACCTCACCTAAGTGGTTAGTATAGCCATCTTTCAGGGTTGATGGTGTTCGGAATCTCCCCCCATTCATGGGTCAGAGAAGTCAAAGAGTGCTATAATATAGTCATTAAACTATAAACTAATAATCTTTGTAGCACGGAAGACTAAAGAACTAATCTCTGGTAAGTTAGCCTGAGATGACTGAAGATTCTCTAGGTAATAACATGATAGCTTGCGAGTACCAGCCAGGTTTAGAAGGCATTCCAGCAGCTCAATCCAGTATCAGCTACGTTGATGGGCAGAAGGGAATACTAGAGTATCGTGGCATTCGGATCGAAGAACTCGCATCAAAAAGTACTTTCCTAGAAGCCGCGTATCTACTGATTTGGGGTGAGCTCCCTACTAAGAACGAACTTTATGAATTCCAGGAGGACGTTCGCCTCCACCGACGGATCAAGTACAGCATCCGGGACATGATGAAATGTTTTCCAGAAACTGGTCATCCGATGGATGCTCTACAAGCCTCTGCTGCTGCTTTGGGTCTGTTTTACTCCAAGCGGGCTTTAGACAATCCACAATACATTCGGGGAGCCGTGGTTCGCCTGTTGGCTAAGATACCTACCATGGTAGCAGCATTTAAGCAGATGCGCAAAGGGGACGATCCAGTACGCCCTCGGGATGATCTTGACTATGCAGCTAACTTTCTGTATATGCTCAATGAGGAAGAGCCAACTCCCCTAGAGGCTCATGTCTTTGATGTTTGCCTGACACTCCATGCCGAACATACTATCAATGCGTCTACTTTTTCGGCTCTGGTGACTGCTTCTACTCTTACTGACCCCTATGCAGTAGTGGCATCAGCGGTGGGAACTCTAGCTGGTCCGTTACACGGAGGGGCGAATGAAGAAGTGATTACCATGTTGGAAACCATCGGCTCAGTGGAGAATGTCCACCCTTACTTGGAGGAGCGCTTGCAGCGCAAAGAAAAAATTATGGGTTGCGGTCACCGAGTCTATAAGGTAAAAGACCCGCGAGCAACTATACTTCAGAACTTAGCGGAACAACTGTTTAAGGAATCTGGCACAGACAAGTACTACGACATTGCTTTGGAGTTGGAGAAAGCAGTGGAGGAAAAACTGGGTCACAAGGGGATTTATCCCAATGTGGATTTCTATTCCGGCTTAGTTTACCGGAAGCTGGGTATTCCGAGTGACTTGTTTACACCAGTGTTTGCGATCGCACGGGTTGCAGGTTGGCTAGCTCACTGGAAGGAACAGCTAGCCGTCAATCGAATTTTTAGACCCACTCAAGTCTACACTGGCACTCACGATGCTCCCTATATTCCGATGGAAGCTCGTTAGTCATTAGTCATTAGTCATTAGTCATTAGTCATTGGTCATTGGTCATTGGTGATTTGGGCGTTGGTGATTCTTGAGGTTTGTCCACAAATACTCATCTACTCGGCTCCCTCAGCCAAATGCCTCAGTTTTTATACCTAGTTTTCCTCCTTTTAAAAGCTGACAGCTGAGTGCTGATAGCTGTTCGCGTAGCGTGCGTGGCACAGGCTTCTAGCCTGTGATAAGTGCGCATATGCCTAGGAAAATAATAATTACCAATTACCAATTACCAAGTAACTAATGAAATTTCCATTAACCAAAAAATTCAATAAATTTATAATTTGGATATTAATAGGAGTGGTGCTATTGGTAGGATTTAACACTATCATTCCTGCCCCTCACCATACCCCAAAAACCACCAATAAAATTCAAGGAATTTGGGTAACTCATGTTGGTAACAACTTTCTATCCTATACAGGACAAACCGACAATGTATTTCACGAGTTATCTGGTCTGAATTTTAATCGAATTTACGTTGATGTTTATAATGGTGGAACTACCTATCCTAGTAACTATTCCCTCAAAAATAACTGGATTACCTTACCCTTCACCGACCCCCTAAAAGCCGCTATCAAAGAAGGTGAACGTCAAGGCTTAAAAATCTATGCTTGGTATGAGCATGGCATGATGCTTCATCTTAATTCAAAATTTGCTAAGCAGCATCCCAATTGGCTCCTGAAGACGTCAACAGGAGAAAAAGCTATCGATCAACATCTGTGGCTAAATCCAAACCACCCAGATGTTCAACAGTACTTCATTAATTTATTTACTGAAGTGGCTAAGAACTATCCCAACCTCTATGGTATTCAACTAGACGATCATTGGGGCATTCCAACTCAATTTGGAAATCACGCCAGAGTGATGACGGAATTAACCCGTAAAATTTACCAAGCGGTTAAAAAAATTAACCCTAATTTAATTATATCTCTTTCTCCCAATTCCCCAAGTTTTTCCTACAGAAAATACTCTCAAAATTGGTTGTATTGGATCCGCCAAGGCTTGATTGATGAAGTGATTGTCCAAATTTATCGCAAGACCAGCCAAGAAGTAATCAATACTCTAAGATCGTCTGGTTTACGAGAAGCTAGTTATTACGTTCCGGTAGCCGTAGGTATCTACAGTGGAGAATTCTATCGCCCTAAGCCCATAAATGAACTCAACAAGCAGATAGAAATTGCCCAAAACTCTGGTTATGGTTATTCTCTTTTTTGTTGGGAATCTACCTATAGTCCATTTCGTCATGTAAAACCAGAGCACAAAGAAGCGTTTGTTAAAACTTACTTAGGCACAAAGAAGCTTTTATTTAAATTTATAAGGTTTCTGAAACTATTAGTTTAAGTAGTTAGGTATAGCAAAGGGAACAGGGAACAGGGAACAGGGAATAGGGAATAGGGAACAGGGAGCACAATTATCTCAATTCCTACAGGGATTGCTATATCAGCTCTCAGCAGTTAGCTAAAAACTAAACCCATTCGTTATGGATTAGGCGAAACTATTTACTTAATTTACTATTTTTGACCCATTTATCACTTTTATCCTCTTGCCTTGTCTATAGATACAGGACTTACGCACATAATCCATGGGTAGGGTGGGCAAAACCTTGCCCACCCTACAGGTAGCGTTAAATTGAGGGATTTGCGTAAGTCCTAAGATAAATCCTCAAAACCCATTAAATTTTAAATTTAGTAAAATTTTATTAAGTTTAATTAAGGCATGCCCTACCATGAAGCAAAACCTGATTGAAGGGAAGGTGAGCTCCCAGCTAAGCCGACTAACGATACCGATGATTTGGGGAGTGTTTGCAGTTATTGCTTTCAACCTGATTGACACCTATTTTGTCGGACAACTGGGAACCAAACCCCTAGCAGCTATGAGTTTCACCTTTCCCGTGGTGATGACTTTAGGTAGTCTAGCGATGGGGTTAGGGGTGGGAGCATCCTCTGTGATTGCCCGTGCCATTGGAGAAGGCGATCTCCAGAAAGTGCGACGACTGACAACAGATAGTCTAACCCTGTCTCTGCTAGTAGTAGCACTGTTCACGTTGCTGGGATTAGCCACTATCGATCCCCTATTTACCGCCTTAGGAGCTGATGCCGATTTGCTACCACTGATTCGTAGTTACATGCAGATTTGGTATTGGGGAATGATTTGTCTGGTTATCCCCATGGTGGGTAACAATGCTATCCGCGCTTCCGGCAATACTGCTATTCCCAGCGTGATAATGACGGTTGCTGCATTCGTCAATATTGCCCTCGATCCAGTCTTAATCCTCGGACTGGGAGGATTTCCTCGATTAGAACTGGCAGGAGCAGCGATCGCAACAGTAATTTCCCGCGCCACCACCCTAGTTGTAGCCTTGTGGTTTCTCAACAATCGCCTGCAGATGCTTTGCTTCAACCTGCCCAAGCTGAGAGTAATTTTAGAATCCTGGAAAAAAATTCTCTATGTGGGTTTGCCTGCTGCTGGAACCAGCATGGTATTTCCCATATCTATTGGTGTGATCACTGGGTTGCTAGCTGGTTACGGAACTATAGCAGTAGCAGGTTTTGGCATTGCCTCACGAGTAGAATCCTTTAGCCAGATTGTCCTAATTGCAATCTCTGCCAGCATTGGACCGTTTGTAGGGCAAAACTGGGGGGCGAAAAAATACCTCCGTGTCCATCAAGCCTTGCGTCTAAGTTTCCTATTTTGCTTATTTTGGGGAGTGCTAGTAACAGTGATTCTTGCTGCCACAGCTCCTTGGTTAGCCTCCCTGTTTAACAGCAACCCAGAAGTAATCACAATTACCGCCACTTACCTAGTTATTGTCCCGATTAGCTATGCCGGAGCAGGCGTGATTCTAGTTGCCAGTTCCACCTTTAATGCCTTAGGTAAACCGTTACCATCAGTGGTGATGATGGTGACTCGGATGGTGGTGCTTTACATACCACTGGCCTATCTAGGCAGTCACCTATTTGGCGTGAATGGTATCTTTGCCGCTGCCTGTATTTCTAACCTAGCTGTTGGTTTAGGGGCATATATCTGGAATCAAAAAACTTGTAATATCAAAACTGTTTCAGCATTGGAGAAAAAATCAGTTTCTGCTGGCATTGGTCAGCTTTGAGGTAAGCGATCAGCTATCAGCTATCAGCTTTCAGCTTTCAGTTATCAGCGATCAGCGATCAGCGATCAGCGATCAGCGATCAGCTTTCAGCTTTCAGCTTTCAGCTTTCAGCCAAAGGCTGACTACTGACCACTGACGGCTGACAGCTGTTCCCGTAGCGTGGGTGGAACAGGCTTCTAGCCTGTGATAAGTGCCCATAGGCTTACCTTCTGATTTCACTGCTTCCAGCTCCAAAGCTCCCTAAAAACATGTACCTCACCTAATTTAAAAGCGCTATATAAAACAATAGTGTTCCGCAGGCTGCAAAACCTTATGCCTGTCAATACAAATGATTAATTTCTAATCCTTTTCCCCGATATCAACTATGATAATTACTCAACCATAGTAGCTATAAAAACGTTAACTACTAGTAACTTAAGTCGCTATAACTATTATTTGTAAATAAATGTAATTTTTTTTAATTAGCCCTTGCATTTTTTCGAGAATTTATCTATACTAAAGAAGGTAAAGACTGATACTAATAACCGCGCTGAGCATGGCCGTTAATCATCACCAGCGCGGCTTTCCTCCCAACCAAGTAGGAGTTACTTCTATAATGCAAAAAAAAATCACGATCATCAATCCCGGCTTTTCAGCAAGTCACCGGCTCTCCCTTGGCAATACTGAATTCTGACCTCGAAGACTGTAAGCATTCAGCTTATGGGCTATGGGCACGCTACTTGAGCGGCCATGCGGCCATTGGGTGCATCTCCTCAAAGCTGATAGGAAAGCGCACCGGACTGTTTACTCCATTGATTAAACACAACTTGGAGTTCTTCGTAATCTAAATTAATCATGACTCTTCTGATTGCTGAATAAGAAGGAACACGAGCATGCATGAATTTGAAGTCTACTAATTAATTCGGGCTCGGTGGCGTTCCACAAATCTACCCAATTGTCGATAACCTCAATAACCACTGATCATCCCCATAATGATAATTAGAAGCACTAGCCATAGAGGATGACGAAGACCATGAGGATCAAGGGTGATCAAGTATTTGCAAGAGAAACGTCGATTAAGCTTTTCTTCAGGATTTGGGTATATTATCGGAATTATGCCATTTTTTCGGGCTATTGCTTCACTATAAACCTTTTTTTTCTATAATGGAATAGCCCTGCCACTGGCGAGGGGATTGGCCAAAATACCGCCGGAAATCTCGACTAAACTGAGATGGGCTAGAGTAACCCACTTGATATGCGGCCTCAGCAACTGTAGAGCCACTCACAATAAGCCTGGATGCATCATTGAGGCGATGAAGCTTAATAAACTGAATAGGGGAATAAGTCGTGATTTCCTTGAACTTGCGGTGAAACGCTGCGCGGCTCATGCCTGCTTCCTTGGCCAACTCGTCAATCGAGATAGCTTCATGAAGATTGGCTCTCAGGAAGGTCAAGGCCCGCGATATTTTCTGCATTCCTCCACCAAATACTTGGTAAACCGAGCACCCAGCCTCGCCTCGAAGAACGGCAAACATCAGTTCTTTAAGCCTACCGTTGCCGAGTATATTGAGGGCAACAGGATCATCTAGCAATTCCAGGATGCGCTGAAGTGCCTTCGTAAATTCGTTATCCCATTTGGCCACAGTTAGCCCAGGTACTATTTCGGTACTGGAGGTGCTGGAACTGTCTATAGCTGCCATGTCAATAACAGTTTCAAACATTGTGGGAGTCTCAATGCCCAACCAAAGACCAAGTAGGGGTTTTTCCGGTGATGCCTCGATCACCTCTGCCTCTACAGGAAGAGGCAGCGTACAGCACAAGTATTGGTTCTTATCATAGATTTGCGTTGTGCCGTTCAAATATGCTCGTTTCCTACCCTGGACAATGGCGCAAATGCCAGGTTCGTATACCCCTGGCAATCGTTCCACAAGGTGACTCGTTCGAAACAGTTGTAATCCCTCAATAGGGGTATCGTTTACGCCCTCGGAACTTGCGTGACGATTAATAAGATGGACAATCTTACACATATTCATGAATCTAGGATGACTTATTTTGACTATATTGATCCTTCTCTGAGATAAATAGGCAAAAAAATGAGAGGAATAGGCTTGTTTTAGAAGATTCCAAGGGATTAATCTGCAAGTAGACGCAGAGCGCTTGGGGCACATTCTAAGGTCATAAATGCTCTGTGGAGAAGTCCTGAAAATCGTGCTGAAGACTCTGCTAATCAAACTATGTAGATAGGAATAAAACATGTTTAATCTGATCCTTAATCCCGGAAAAAACGAGATTTCCTTTAAAAGCCAGGGATATACTCTAGCGGCTAATCTATATGTTCCTAGAGACTTTGATCCTTCTAACAGCTATCCAGCTGTTATCTATTCGCCTCCCTTCAATCAGGTCAAGGAACAGAGTGGTGCGATCTATTGCCACAAGCTGGCCGAGAAGGGCTATGTTGCTTTAGCCTTCGACCACGTTGGCTATGGTGACAGTGAAGGTGAAATTCGCAACTATGAGAACGCCAACATTAAGATGGAAAGCATCCGCGATGGGATTAGTTTTCTGGGCACCTTACCCTTTGTTAATAGAGATCGCCTTTTTGGCCTTGGCATGTGCGCCAGTGGTGGCTATATGGCCCTAGTGGCAACTACGGATAAAAGGCTCAAAGCGATCGCAACCGTCTCTGGCATGATGAGTAATCAAACAAGTTATTTCAAAACGATGGATCGTGAAACTGTTTGCGCTGCCATCGCAACAGCAAATGCGGGACGGCAAAAGTTTTATGAAACGGGTAAAGTCGAATACATGGATGCCCTTGGTATGGAAAGTTTGGATCTCGACTCCCTCGACAAAAAATCAGCTCAGTATGAAGGCTATCAGTACTACATGACCAAACGGGCTGGAGCTGAAACCTATCCTAACTACTCTCACAAGTCGCCAACTTTTATGCTGGAAACACCAATGCTAGCTGATGCTCAGTCCTATGCACCCTATCTTTACACACCGTACATCGGTATCTACGGTGAGAAGGCATTACAGGATACTGGCTCATTGACAGTAAAATTTTATGAGGCTGCAAGCGAACCCAAAGAGCTGGTCGAGATTTCAGGTGCAAGTCATGTATCGCTCTATGACATCAATGCAGATGTAGATCGTGCTATCACAGCAATAGATACATTCTTCCAAAAACATTAAAAGCTAATTTTGCCTTGAAATTAATACTGATACCAAATCCTGTTGAGATAGGTACCTTCTTATCAATTAAGACTTATGTATATCAGTCTTTTCTCAATAAGAAAGGGTTCTCTGTAAGCCGGATTTGGTATGACATGGCTGAGGGGGTGACATGAGCCATGAAAAGCTTGCTGTATAAGGCTTTGAGGCCAATTAACTAAGGAAAGATACAGTCCCAAATTAACTCTCGATTCATTGTCTTGATGCAGCCGTTCATGGGGGAAACCACCATGAGCGGCTGCATCAAGAAGCGCTGTAGTCTTTTTCTTTTACTTTCAAACTTTATTCCAAGAGGTAAAGCATTGGCTAACTTTTCAATGGCTAACTCTTTTGATTGATTGTAGCATAATAACTACAATATTTACTAAAATAGAATTACGATCCTTTAGTTTAAATTTTAGATGCTTTTGATATAATAAGGGTAACTAACATTTTCAACAAAAATCCGTATGGGGGCTAGTGACGAATGGTTTACGCTATCAATTTGTTTATCTGCACCAGGAAACTTCACCAACTTATCAGCTGATGCCATTACTAAACTTGATGTAATCTGAGAGTTATCTTCAATTGTTAAAAGTTTTGGAAGCTATCTGTAAACTCTAAGATATTAGATCCTAAGGTGATATTATCAGCAGGTATTATTTTTTTTATTATACTTTTTCAGTCCCAAAGAAAAGTAGATACACCCTGCGCTTAGTTAATCTCTCGAATTCTTCGATTACAGAAACTGAAGCATCAAATTCCTGAGTATCCTTTATCAAGAACAATCATTGTTTGTGACGACGATAGAATCACAATCCAATTTTATTATTTCCCCATTGGTATAAGGATATGCGCTACGCGCATATCCTTACCGATTGATAACAAACGAATTTTCTACTCTACTATTAGTAATATCCAAGACAAAAGCCGCTTGATTGATATCAACTCCTTAGGTTTTGACAATGCGGCGTGTCCCAGCTAGACCTACAGCGAATAAGCCTAATCCCAGTAGAGTGGAGGGTTCCGGTACACTAACTGGTTTGGGGTCAGAGGGGCGGATAACTTTTATAGGGGATATTGCTGTTAGTTTACTACTGCCTTCACGATTAGACCCTACACTTTGCAGACGCACTCCAAACTTTTGCTCCTCAAACATATCGAGCGTTAAGGCTTCTGTAGCGTGAGATAGGGTAAAGCTAGTGGATTGAATATCATCAGTTCCGATACCATTGGTGCCAATCTTTAAACCAAAATCGAATGAGCCAGGGTTGCTAGGACCACCACCGTTCAGATTGACACCATTGCCAAGATTGCTAGTATTGGTTACCAAACTCCCGGTTACATCATTGCCACTAACACTCAAATCATTTGAGTTCAAATTGAAAGTGTCGTTAATATCGAAGAATACCCCAGTGATGTCGGCCAAGGTATCAGTCACTTCAAAGTTAAACTTAACATCATTGCCAACTTCCTCTAAAGTAATGTTGACTGTAGCTGGATCACCGGTAAACGGAGAAATATCGAAGTCAAGAACAGCCGCTTCGGCAGAGATGGCGTTCAATGTAGAAGCAGCGATTGTTACAGTAGCAGCTGCCATTAAAGAGGGCTTGATGTTCATGAGTGGTAATCCTTAACTGTTCTTAATTATCAGGATTACAGGCTGATGTTTGCATTCAGGTTAGTTCAATGTATCCGTAGTTGATGAGTTACTGTATCACTTCCGCAGATAGCCTAGGTCTAATTCCATAATGACGATAATTCCAATAATCCTGCAAAATTTTGTTGTGGTCAAAGCAGAGATTAGATGGCACTTCCCAAGGGTGAAAAATGCCAAGATTTTTAGCATCATCAGCCGCTTTTGGAACACCCGTTGCTGTAGCTAAAAAGACAATACTAATGGTATGCTTACGGGCATCACGATTAGGGTCGGAATACACCTGGAATTGCTCAATTAGTTCAACGTGTAAGCTGACTTCTTCCTTAGCTTCTCGCACCGCTGCTGTTTCTACCGACTCGCCGTAATCTACAAAGCCACCGGGAATTGCCCAGCCTAGGGGGGGATTCTGCCGTTCTATCAAAATAATCGGTCGATGGGGTCGGTCGATTAGTTCAATAATGATATCAACAGTGGGAGCAGGATTACGGTATTGAGTAGAAGTCATGGGTTAGATAAAATATGCTTGAGTATTTATCATATAGCAAAGGGAGTAGGGAGTAGGGAGTAGGGAGTAGGGAAGTTTCGATCATAAATTCTGACAATTAATATTGTCATAAATGCTCTAGATCCGATTAGTCTGACCGAAAAATCCATGCACTAGACGGAATTTTATCTCTCGCCTGAGTTACAATAATCCTTTATTCAGCTTCACCACTACAGACTCAACTCGCCGACGATGCTTTACTGTTAAAGCTTTACCATCAAAGCTTTACCGTCAAATTTCAAATTTTTAGTTACCAGAGGCAGTTGACTTCGCTGGTGTAACTATCCCACTGAGGGGAAGGTGCTATGTTTACGCTCATCAATGCTTTATTTGCTTTGATCATGATCGGGATTCTACTCCTGATCGGCAGGTTTCTTAAACAAAAAGTTCGGCTATTTCAATCCCTTTATCTACCAGAATCTGTTATTGCTGGGGGAGTAGCATTGTTACTCGGACCAGCAGTATTGGGTGCGATCGCATCTACCCTATCAGGTACAGATTCATTACTGGCTGGGGGTCTGTTTCCGAAAACCATGGGAACAGTTTGGTCTCAGTCTCCTGGTGTCTTTATCAATGTTGTCTTCGCCGCCTTATTTTTAGGTGAAGCGATCCCCAGTCCCATAAAAATTTGGCGCAAAGCGGCACCTCAGGTCGCATTCGGTCAAACCCTGGCCTGGGGACAATATGTGATTGGACTGCTGCTAGTTCTGTTAGTCTTGAGTCCGATATTCGGTGTCGATCCCATCGCAGGTGCATTAATCGAAATTGCCTTTGAAGGCGGTCACGGCACCGCTGCTGGCATGACCGATACCTTTAGAAAATTGGGTTTTAACGACGGTGGTGACTTGGCTCTAGGCTTGGCTACACTCGGTATTGTCACAGGGGTGATCGCAGGTACCTGGCTAGCAAGCTGGGGCAGGCGCAAGGGCTACATCCAGGCCAGCCCTGATCCCAGCAGTGAGCTACAACAGTTTCGGGATAAAATTCAAAATACAATTCAACAGACAATTCAAGGAGAACCTACTGAAGTTAGGTTAGCCAGAGCGAGATTAATGGATGGTTTACTGATCGATCCCCTGTCATTGAACCTTGCTTTTGTAGGAGTTGCGATCGCCATCGGCTGGGTAATCTTGGCAGTGCTCAAGTTCATTGAGTCAGTGACTTGGGGAGCCAGTGGCTTTCAAGTAATTGAGTATGTGCCTCTGTTTCCCATGGCACTAATTGGTGGTTTGATTGTCCAAGTAGTAACGGTGCGTCTAGGACTGGGGTCACTAATTATTCGACCCTTGCAGGAGCGCATCTCTGGGGTAGCGTTAGATGTGGTAATTGTGACCGCATTAGCGTCGATTTCCCTAAGAGTGCTGGGAAACAACCTCCTGCCATTTTTAATTCTTGCGATCGCTGGCATCGTCTGGAACATCTGGGCATTTGTTTTCCTCGCACCCCGTATACTCCCCAGATACTGGTTTGAGCGTGGCATCGGGGACATGGGACAATCCATGGGAGTGACAGCAACCGGTATTTTGTTGATCCAGATGGTAGACCCAGATAACCATACCGGTGCTTTTGAGAGTTTCGCCTACAAACAGTTGTTTTTTGAACCAATAGTAGGTGGTGGCTTGTTTACTGCTGCTGCACCAGCACTGATTGTGCAATTTGGCCCATCGGTAGTGTTACTGCTAACAACAGGATTACTAGCCTTCTGGTTAATGTTTGGTCTGTGGAACTTTAAGCGGATGAGAAAGACTGTCAGGCAAGCTAATCTTTAAAGGGTTACTCGGTGATCAGGCAAGGGGCTTTCGAGGAAGTACAACTCAATTTAACGACCTCAAAAACCCTTTGGGTAGCCCGACAAGACGTGTACGTCTCTCGTCTGTCGGGAATCAGAAGTTTGGCGATCGTCATGAATCAACCAAGCTTTGATGAAGCCACAGACATTGCGGTGCGACCCAAGGGCGATTTACTCGCCCATTGGAAAGCGCACCGTGACTATTTTTTGACCAACCAGGAAACGGAGGTGGTGACTCCCCAGTGGATAGTCGAGACTTATGCTCAAAGAAATTGGGTAGAAGTTTTTTATCGAGAAGCCAAGGGGTGGCTGGGGCTAAAAGAATATCAAGTTCGGCACTTTCCGCAGCTTGATGAGGCATTTTATTTTAGTTATGTGTGCCTATACTTTTATTTTGTGGCATCAACTGACTGGGGGATTACTTTGGCGATGGGCATCGAAACCTTTAGAGACATTTGCTGACGCAATAGATGCTTTTCGTAGCGCCATGTCTTGCCGTTTTGTCCCTTGGCTCCAAGAAAACTGGAACGTATTTGCTAGATATAAAGCCAGCTTGGGCTATATTTGGGCGCTTATTTGGCGCTTAGTACCAATAGCTAAATTTAGCCTTAATTTCAATCGCTCATGCGCTCTGCCAGAATTTCTAAAGCGCGGTCCGAACATCCCATTAACCACATATCCGGCATTCCACTTTTTTTCCCGAGCAACAGTCGCCGTCGGCTGCGGAATGTTTCCGGCTTCATATACGCTCCCAGTAAAACTCGTCGCAGTTGGGGATTCCGAATACCCGTCCGTCCGTGGAGCAGTCGCCAGTTATTATTTACCAATACCTGTCCGGGAGCTATAAGAAATTCGGCGTTATACTCTGGAGATTCAGCTAATGCTGTAAATGCTTGGTAGGCGGCATACAAGTCTTGAATTTTATCCGGGGAAACCTCAAGGGGTACGCGGTCGTTTTTATTGTGACGAATCTGGTAAACTTCGCCATTTTTATCCAAATTAATGACGTGCTGGCGATAATAGATTTCCCATTGGTATTTTTTGGTGCCTTTTTCCTTGTCAGATACTTTTTCCTCTACACCCAGTCGTCTGCGACCTGTTGGTATATACTCTTGGGTGAGTAGCTCGAAATATTTTGGCTGCTGAGTCCTCAGAACTTCAGCAATTTTGAAACCATCTACCAGAGTGGAATATCCTTGTCTGTCATTGTCAGGATTTTCGTATTCAATACATCCGAGAAATTGAAGTCTGGGAGGAACGTTGTAGGAGACGTGATCGGTATGATTGTCCAGCCGATGCAAGTACTTATAGGAGTGGTGGATATTTCCTGCTAGTTGGTTGGCTGTGTCTAAAGTATAGATGTCGGTAGGGTGATATCGTTGCTGAATCGGTCCGACGCGCTCTACTAATGCCTGAAATGCTTCTCTCGTTTTGGGAAAGCTGTCAATAATTACCATTCCCACATCCAGCATTTTATCCAACCAATGCAGTAGCGTTTCATCGTCCCTCATCACTTCCTGGTAATCGAAGTATGGGATGGACAGCGATGAGTCCCACAGTTGGGGTTTTCGTCGCTGTTTGAGAGCGGGCTCTTTTTGACAGTGAACTCGCAGCCAAGATGGATCGTAGACGCTATGATGTCCGGGTTCTTCACCGCCCCAAATGATATCTAAATTTCCTTCGCGGTCTATTTTGACCGTTTCAGTTATCGGATTTAGTGGCATTTTCAGGGGGTCGTGTCCTTCTCCTTCTCCACTGTTGAGGCTTAATGTGTCTGGTTGAAAACATTTGGGACAGTGGCAAGTGTCGCGCAGCCAGAGGTTGTGATAAAAGCTTTCGTGACCATCTTTCCAAGTAATTTGCACCCCGTTATTGACGGTGGTAACCGATTGGATGCGAAAAGCCGATTTGAGTTGCTGAACTAATGTGACCATATTACTCCTTTTATCGATAAATAGAATAGAGCAGTTTAACCGTCTTGCGGTTGACCTAGGGGAATTTTTAACCAAGTATTATGCTCTTTGGTTAAGAAACAATCGATTGTTGCATAAATACTGCCTTGTTTTCTCTGATAAACAACTTCTTTCCCCGAAAGTGATATTGGATTTGTATGCCAGACTCCAGGATGTATTGAAATGCCACAACTACCATCTGAATAAAGAGCTACAAAATCTTCAGGTTTGACATCTTCTTTAGGAGGAGCCAAAAGAAATATACTTGGTTCGCCATTTTTAGGCATAAACGCTTCTCCTGCATCTAGATGGGCACTCAGCCAGTTTACCAGAATATATTTAGAGTTACTTTCTGGTTCGGATATAATCTTACCCGCTGCACCACCGCGAGCATTCTGATGACCGGCAGAAAATAGGGTTGACCCCTCCCAATAGACTCTGAACTCCTCTTCAATAACAGTACCGTAACCCCCCTTGGAAATTGTAACTATTCAGGGGGGGGTAGGGTGTAAACTGGGGAACATGGAAGAGAAGCTCGCGCTCGCTGGAGTCAAGATTCCCAGGGAAGACTGGGAAAGAACTCCCGCCAGTGTCAAAGAACTCATATTAAACCTGGAACAAAGACTCACAACCATAGAAGATTAGACTTTGGACAAAACGCGAGCTTTGACAATAGGTTTTGTCTGTCGAGAGAAGCCAGTTCAGCCACAGAGGAAAAGAGCGGTTCCCCCAGCACGGATTTCGGGGCTTTTTGGCCTTTGAAGGGTCGATCTGGAGTTTAGACTAAACGATGCGATCGCAAGGGAAAGGAGAAAGGTTTTTTGTCGGTCTCAACCGTCCTTGACGCAAAGGTTTAACCCACCCTTGCTCTTGATTTTCCTCAGAAATGACATAGCGCAGCCCGTCTTGGGTATAGCCCTGGGCACGAGCACTGACGAGGTGATAGAAACCGAACCCAAGCATCTCCAGGGAAATGCGTTCAAAGGGAAACTCGTTGGCCTCAGCCACGCTCGAACTCGATGCCATTGGGTAGAGGAAGAAGAGACGTCGCCTCACAGCGCAGAACCTGAATCAGAAAATCGAGAATCGAACGTCCTTGAGTGCGTAGAGTTGTCACCACAGTTAACATCCGCGCCACAAACTCACTCCCTCCCGCCGACTGAGACCCAAAACTCAAGCGTCGCCAAATCACTGCGGTGCGCAGTGCTCGTTCGGCAGTATTATTGGTCGGCTCAATGCCGGGACAGTCCACAAAAGTCCATAAAGCCGATTCAAGTTTCAGAATCATGGCACAGGTGCGTGCGGTTTTAGCTAATGGGGTCTTTTCTTGTCGATGCTCGCACAAATCTGCAGCCTCACTCAGAAGGCGATGTACGCTAGTACGCAAACGAGTCATGGCAATCTCAAACAACTCCCATGACAGAGTCCCATCGCGCACTCGATGCCACCAACGAAACAAGCGCTGGGTCTGTCTGAGTAAAGCTTGACCGATTTCACCGGCTACCCCAGAGCGCTCGGACATCCGAGTAAAATCCCGTTTCAAGTGAGCCCAACACAGTTGTCGCTGGTTGAGGTTAAGCCAGTTGTAGGCGCTATAGCGGTCGCTGACCACCAGATCCCCATAAGTGGGTCCGAGTAATTCTTGGGCGCTACCGCCAGCCCGATTGAGGGTCACCCGATAAACCGTCACTAAGCCGCACGCAGCTACCCACAACCAGCTCGACTTTCTCTCGGGATTGTTGCCATCGCCGTTGTGTTGCTTCCAACTGGTCTCATCCACATAAGCGATGGCACTCTGTTGGAGGTAAGTCATCGCTTCGGTCACACTCTCAGCAAGCTGTTGGCTGACTTTTTGCCGGATACGGTTGAGACTGCCGATACTTATGCGTACTCCCCACAATTCCCTCATCAGGTTTTTGACCTGTTCGTGGCTTAAGCGATACCCGCCACTAAGTAAAGCCACTATTCCTTGCAGGCGCTCTCCGTAACCACTCGGATTTACTCCTTCTGGCAGAGACCCTCGCGTTTTTCTCCCACAGTTGGGGCAGTCTAAAGCATGAAGTCGGTGTTCGACGATTTCGAGTTGGACTGGGGGAATTTCGACGATTTGATGTCGGTAGGGATTGGGGTCTACTCCCTTCAGGGGACTTTGGCAGTACTGGCAATGCTCCGGTTTATGCTCGACGACTTCACTACACTCACTTGGGTCGTACAGATCTCGTCCAAAGCCAAGATGTCCTTTTTGAGCGCCTCGCTTTCTGTGCCTTTTTTTGGCTTTCTTCTGACCCGGTGGGTCTTTGGATGGGGGTTGGGAACTGTTTTTAGAGTTGAGTCCCAGACGCTCTTCTATGGTCGTGAGTCTTTGTTCTAGGTGTAGTATGAGTTCTTTGACATTGGCGGGGGTCTTTTCCCAGTCTTCCCTGGGAATCTCGACTCCAGCAATCGTGAGCTTCTCTTCCATGTTCCCCAGTTTACACCCTCCCCCCCCTGAATAGTTACTGGAAATTAGAGGTCGTTTTCCTGAAGTAGGCCATTTGCATAACTCTATTTTCGCATTTTCAAAATCCGTGAATACAACCCCTAATCCCAGAGCATTTTGGGAATTCAACCTTTTTAAGGGAACATCATAGTAATTGACTGTGGTCGCCATTTTTTCTTCAATTTAACTAAGAATTGAACTGTTAATGGAAAGTTCGATCCCACTTGCCAACTAAATTGACGGCAAATGGCTGAGGAAAATACTGCTCAAAAATCCTGTAATAGAGTAATTCCTCCTTACTTTTTATGGGGTCTCCCCGAAAGCGTGCCCGATCGAAATCTTGGTCAGAAATAGTAGCCTCAGCGTGAGCTGCTAAAACTTTAGAGGAAGCAGAACCATGAGCAAATTCCATCTTGTCTCGCCAAACTATTTCTGGGGGTAAATAGTCTTCAAAAGCTTTACGGAGCAACCATTTTTCAATGCCAAATCTCTGGTAAAGCTTGAGGGTAGGATCTATAGTCAGTGCCATTTCCACAAAGTCTATATCTAGAAAAGGAACTCTTGCTTCTAAACCATGAGCCATTGTCATTCTGTCTAATTTTTGCAAGTTGAGATTATGTAATCCTTTAATCCGATATACCAATTCTTGATTTAACGTTTTGCCATCATTGTAATCAGCTAGATAACTATAGCCAGCAAACAACTCATCTGATGCGTCTCCTCCGAGAAGTACTTTGACATATTGGCTAGCAAGATGAGATAGCAAGTAGGTAGGTACACAACTTCTTAACCAAGCGGGATCATAGGATTCAAAGTGGTAAATTACCTCGGGTAGAACAGAAAGCATTTCTGCTTCTGAGTAAATATATTCGTGATGAATTGTTCCTAAATATTCTGCTACTAATCTTGCTGCTTTCAGATCTGGAGAGTTAGCAAATCCGGTGGAAAAAGAATGTAGTTCTGACAGTTCTCGCTTCATTAAGGCCGCAATAATGCTAGAATCAAGTCCTCCACTGAGAAATACTCCTACAGGAACGTCAGACATTAAACGCCTGCGGACACTTTGAGAAAGTCCTTGGCGAATTTTTTCTAAAATCACCTCTACATCTTCTAAAAACACATCGACTTCGGGAAAATCGTAGTAGGGTTGTAAACCCTCATTAGAATGGTAATAATGTCCTGGAGGAAACTCTTTAATTTGTTCACCATGCTCTATTAAAGCTTTGATTTCCGAAGCAAAAAATAAACCTTCTTCACTTTGAGCATAGTATAAAGGTTTAATGCCTAAGCGATCGCGAGCGACAAATAATTCCTGATCGCTAGCCAAGATAAAGCTAAACATACCCCTGATTTTTTGAGGCATCTGAGTGCCAAACTTTTGGTAGAGCGGTAGCAGAATTTCCGTATCGCTGTTGGTTGAGAAGTTGTAGTTTCCCTGCAAGCGATCGCGCCATTGTTGATGGTTATAAATTTCTCCGTTAGCAATAGCGTATAATTTGCTCTGCGGATCGTATAATGGTTGCTGTCCTCCTTCTACATCAATAATGGCAAGACGATTATGTCCTAAAGCATAGTTTTCCTGGCAAATGCTACTGGTACCATCCGGTCCGCGATGAGCTAAGATTGACAATGCGTCTTCAAAGCCAGGTAAATTTGAGCCAAAAAATCCAACTATTCCACACATATCTTTATCGTCCAGGTAACTTCAATGCTGTCATCGCAATTGGCGTTAAACTAAGCCAGGTTGTCACCAACCCGACTCGTCTTCAGAACGCAGCATGAGACTTTAACCTCACTGCGCTCCTCTCTTTTCAGGCTCTTTATGAGTACCTACTTTGAGTAAGGTAGGAATATCGTCCACCCATTCCTAGTCCAGGTTATTGAACCATTTTTGGGTTTTCTCTCCTTCCTTTTGGGCTCTTTCGTTTTTAGTATGCTAAGCTATCATCAAAGTGCCAATTCATTATAGCTCTAATTTCAAAGTTAGTCAAATTTCTTAGCCCAAATCCACATCTTTTTATTAGTTTTAATTTGTTATTTATTCCCTCCACCACTCCACTATTTGTCCTGCTTTCAAAATATCCCACTATTTCTACTAGCCATCTTTTTATTGTCTTAACGCTTTTTGGGTAGTATTTTCCCGCTTTTTTGAGCCAGTCTATTAACCTCAATGTTCCTGATCCTAAATCTTTACTTTCGTCAAATATATGAGTGAATTCTTCTTTAAGATTATGCATGATTTCTATTAGCGGTGATGCAAATTTTACTTGTTCTAGTTTTTCTTTTTGTTGTTCTGATAAATCTTTTTCTCTTTTTAATTCTGAAAGTTGGCTCGCGCCAAACATTTTCCTAACGTATATTTACTTCCTTTTATACTCCTAAATAATTTCGCTCTTTCTTTTAATTGCAATGTTTTTGCTGTCTTTTTTTGGTCTATTATTGCCTGATTTAATTCTTCATGAACCATTTTCGTTACATGAAATCTATCTATTGTTACCTCGGCATTTGGACAGAGCTTTTTCACCAATAATTTATAATTTCCTGTCATATCTATACTCACTTCTTCTATTTGATTTAAAACTTTTTCTCCCCATGTCACCATGATTTTTCTTATTTCTAATTGAGTTCTCGCTCCTACTAATCCAATTAAGTTATGGGTTTATAAGTCTACTAATACTACTATAAACTTTCCTTGTCCTTTCACTAAGCTGATTTCATCTATCCCTAATATTTTTAACTTTTCTAAATTTATTGGCTTGATTAACTCCGCTATGAATGTTACCATTTTCCACACTTGTTCATCTGTTAAGCCATTACTTTATGCTACATTTTTTACATCACTATGAAGAACTTGCTGCGTGATTTTTTCCGCATATCTTTTCTTGATTTTTTTTATTTATCCTACAAAATCTAACTTCTCACTAAACGGTTTTTGACAATTTTCGCACTTAAACTGTCTTCTATTCACTTTCAAAATTACCTGTTGACCGCTCCAGGGTAAATCTTTCACTAAATGATATTTATTTTGATGTAGTCTGTGGCTTCTTTGTCCGCAGCGTGGACAAACTGCTTTTTTTTCTATCCTCTTGACTTTTAATATTATCGTGTTATCAATTTCTTGGCTGTCTTCTACTACAATTCCTGGTAAGCCTAGTAATTTGGTCAGTATTCTTTTCATTGATGAGTATTTTTAGCTTTTCAACTAATATTTTAGCAGACCAAATACGCAAGAGCCGATTTTTCCCAGATAACATTTCGAGGATCTGGGCAATATTGGTCAACCATCGGGTATCATCCCAATCTAGCTGTTGTGGGGTGCTACCAGGAAGTCGGGCGGGAAGGTCAAATAGGGCGAGTAGGGCGACTGTTTCTCCCTTCTGTTGTAGCTGTTGTGCCATTTCAAAAGCAACCAGAACCCCAAAGGAATGACCCCCGAGGAAGTACGGACCAGAGGGTTGAAGGGATTGGATGGCTTGGAGGTAGTAAGCGGCTACCTCTTCAACACTACCAAAGGGTTCCGACACCCCATCTAAGCTGGGGGGTTGTAAGGCGTAAAAAGGGTTGGTCATTTCCCAGATGACGGGCGAGTTGGTGGAAGTACACCACATTGCCACCGGAACCAGGCATACAGAAGAACGGTGGGTGGTTTCCAAGGGGTTGAATGGCAACTAAGCCAGACCAAGAGTGAATATCAGTTTGTTGGCGCAGTAGAATGGCTAATTGTTCTACGGTAGCGCCTTGGAAAAGGGCGGCTAAAGATAGATTTTTGCCAAATTGTTTCTCAATGTCAGCCATCAGACGCACAGCTAACAGAGAATGACCACCCAAGTCAAAGAAGTTGTCTCGGACTCCGATGGGAGAAACAGAAAATAACGCGATAGAAAGTTAGCCAGGTGGATTCATCCCCTGCTTGAATAGCGACACGCGGAACGGGGCTTATAAAGTGCGGACGCAGGTTCCGCACACAGCCCCTCGATTTATCCCGTCGTTAAGTGCTATTATTGATGGTAAATCAGCGGTACGTTGAACTGTCCTAGTTAAAGGTGGAACTCCTGCTATACCGAAACAACGGGCTTGCCGACAGTATGACGAGTCAATGGCGAACAGGCAGGACAGGGAGTATTCCTCATTGGCATAGGCTGAAAAGTTAAATCCAAGTAAGTCCACAGGTAGATTTTTCTATCCGAGGGATGTAGGAGTCTGTTGACAGGCTTAAAGAAAACGCGGTTTCAACCCGTTTTCGGTGGGCTAACCACAGAATCCACGCGGTTTCAACCCGTGGAGATGTCAAACCCAGAATCTCTGACCAAATTTGAGCTAGTTGCAGTTCTACCGAATCCCGGGGGGCAACAAAACTGGTTTCACGAATCAAACTTGAAGCATCGGGAATGGGTAGAGCCTTGCGATCGACTTTGCCACTGGGTGTTAAGGGTAAAGCTTCTAACGTCACAAAATTCCTAGGCACCATGTAGTCTGGTAACTTTTCCCAGAGAAAGCGGCGCAGTTGACCCGAAGTCGGGATTTGCCCCTGATTTGGACAAACATAAGCGACTAAGCGCTTATCCCCTGGTTGGTCTTCTCGGACAATCACCGCAGTCTGCCGCAGGTCGGGGTGTTGGGCAAGTATTACTTCAATTTCCCCAACTTCGATCCGGAAACCCCGCACCTTGACCTGATTATCAATGCGACCGAGATATTCGATATTGCCATCGGGTAAATAACGGGCTAAGTCTCCAGTTTTGTAAAGGCGGGACCCCTCTTCTTGACTAAAGGGGTTGGGAATAAATCGTTCTGCGGTCAAGTCAGGACGGTTCAGATAACCTCTAGCTAAGCAAACTCCCCCGATGTACAACTCGCCAGAAATTCCCACAGGTACAGGTTGTGCGAATTGATCTAATAGGTAAATCTGAGTGTTAGCAATGGGACGACCAATAGGTGGTAGTGCTGACCAATTGTCAGTAGAACCCGTTAAGGTAAATGCTGTGACTACATGAGTTTCTGATGGTCCATATTGATTATGAAGGGAACAATCTTTTAGCTGGGAGAAAAAGCTTGCGATCGCTGGAGTAATTTGCAACTGCTCCCCTGCTGTTATTACTTCCCGCAGACTGGTGGGAATCAATCCCAAAGTTTGAGCGGTCTCTGCTAACTGCTGTAAGCCAACAAAAGGAAGAAACAGTCTTTCAACTTGTTTTGCTCTTAATAAATGTAGCAAAGCAACAGGGTCTCGTCGCAGTTCTTCTGAGATTAAGACCAAGGTTCCACCCGCACACCAGGTTGAAAATATTTCCTGAAAGGAGACATCAAAGCTAATTGGTGCAAATTGCAGCGTTTTTGCCCTAGTTGAAACTGTTGTGTTTGACCGTTGCCACAAAATTAGATTGCTCAAGGCAAGATGCTTCATTGCTACACCTTTAGGCTTACCTGTAGAACCGGAAGTGTAGATTACATAAGCCAAGTTTTCTTCAGAAGCAGTACAGTTGGGATTTAAGTCATTTTGTTTACTAACTAGATTCCATTCAGCATCTAAACAAATGATTTGCGCTTTATTTTCCGGTAATCCAGCTACCAAGTTTTTTTGAGTTAATAGCACTGAAGCTGACTGCCGGACACAAGTGCCTCAAAGCCTGATTATGCCTGGGTGATGGGATGCAGGTTTTGAGCGGACGGTTCGAGACAACTGGTAGAAAAGAGCGATTGACCTTTGCTCACGCTACGGGAAGGC